>JAUYDU010000034.1 GCA_030691665.1 Chloroflexota bacterium | reverse complement strand
GGGTCGACCACGACCCGGACGGGGCTGCGAGTCCGCACTGGGCTGGATACCAACACGTACCCAGCCGGGCGCACCGTGTCCGACGATGAGATCGAGACTCTCTATCTGCAGAGGGATGCCTTCCACGGTGAGTGGAACTATTCCCTCCTGCCCCGTCAACGGCTGCGTGAAAACAAGCCTATTATTGCGTGACAGTCTCTTACGTATCGTTATGCTCCGCGGAGATTAGCCATTTGGTTTTTGTGCCTTTAGCACGACCATGTAGCCAAGCAATTTGAAAGGAGGAACTCGACCAAGGAAATGCTCTGCCCACTTAAACGCGGGGAGCATCCGGGTGACGAACCACCTGAAGGGCCGAAAATAGCTTAGGTCACCGATGAGATAACACGCGCCTCTAGCCTCACTCAGTTGGAAACCAGCATTCTTGAGAGCCGAACGGTGCTCCCAATAGCTCTTCCACTTATCGTAAGCATGTTTGGAGCCGAACAGAAACCGGCCCGGGTAGCGGGTCAAGCCGTACATGCTCAGCTTATTTGGGGTGGAGACGATGAGCCATCCGCCTGGCTCGAGCACTCGCTGGAATTCTTTCAGGGCTGCTAGCCAGTTTGGAACGTGTTCCAAGACCTCCGAGCATACGATGAGATCAAAGGTTTTGTCGGCATAGGGCAAGTCCGTCACGCTAGCCCGGTCCAATTTCACCCTGGCCCTAGTCTCCGGCGGCATTTCGTCAACCTTTTCTCTGGCGCCTTGAATCATGACCTCAGAAAGGTCGCACGCAACCACCCGTTCACTCCGGGCCAGCAGCATGGGGATGTCCCGTCCGTTCCCACAGCCGGCATCCAAGGTTTGGCGGTAGGTGCCGTCCAAGAGCGCATTGATGCTCCGCTGGCGCGCCTCCTGCTCGTAGCCAAGGATGGGGTCGGTCAAAAAGCGCCTCTCTCTTACCCTACCCTCCTGGTCAAAGTACTTCTCAATGGTATGCCGGTCATCTGATAACAAGCTTATCCCCTCCTCACTTACTGTCTGGCACGAACCCCCCGATCCACCGCTTGGCGGCAGACGGCCTCCCACTTCTCCACCCACGCCAGTGTGGCCATAGTTGTCCGCTACAGCACCGGATCAGATGGAGCTCTCGTACAAAGCAGGTTAACGTAATACTCGTCTCCCAACGTAGCGAGCAAGTGAAAGGCATCAAGAGGCTCGCATTCCCCACTGTCGAGGATGACCTCAACATTGAAGCCAAGCTGTTGCAACCGTTCCAGGAATGCCATAGGGGTTACACTAGCAGCCTCAAGCGCGAAAGGAGCAAACTCAACGATCAGCGTCAGAGAGTCCAATTTCTGAAGCAAGCGAGTCATCCCCTCCAGGGCTTCCATCTCCGCCCCTTGGATGTCCATTATGATGACATCAATGCGTGGCCATAGCCTCTGTTCAAAGAAATCATCCAGTGTAGTCGCCTGCACCGGTATGCTTTGTTCACTCGTCTCGCGATTGCTAAATAGGCTGTGCGTTCCAGAGCCCCCTTGTCCGATTAACAACGGGAGAGGCCCGCTACGACTTGAGACCGCCTGCTGAACTGGTTCAATATTCGTGAAGCCGTTCTCCTCAATGTTTCTTAGGAGAAGAGCAAAATTGCGCGGTTTAGGCTCAAAGGCGTAAACCATGCCCGACTGTCCAACCTGCTTGGCGGCCAGCAGCGTATAGTAGCCCATATTGGCTCCTATGTCGACGACCCCCATGCCGCTAGCAATAGACCCCAGGAATACCCGCATAGTGCCCGGCTCATAATTTAGGACAAAATCTGGGGTATTAAGGTCATGAGAGAGAACATGCATCGTTAGACCGTTGAGGACAACACAGGATGGGCTTAAAGGCACAAACACTCGCCGGCGTATCATATGGTCGAGCCGTTGCCCCAAGGTAGAATCCCCCAGCCGAAGTCTAGCTATCCCGGTAGCTCTGCCTAGCTGACCTAGCCGCAAATATACTCGCCAGATGACACCAAGCCAATTGATACCGCGCAGCCCAAGCAACTTCGCCGTCCTTGTCATTACCTAACCCCCTCTTTGTGCCGATCCGCCACTTGGCGGTAGACACCCTCCCACTTTTCCACCCACTCCGCTATGGAAAATTCCTGTTCTACCTTCTTCCGGTTCTGAAGGGCCACCGACTCTTTCTGCCCTGGGGTTAGTGAGAGACAATGGATAATGCCCTCAGCCAGGGCCCCTGCGTTGTTGATAGGCACCAGAACGCCGTTGGAGCCGTCAAGCCCCAACTCCGGAGCGATTCCGGTGGCTGTAGCTACCACAGGCTTGCCGCAGGCCATGGCTTCTAACAGGACCAGTCCAAAAGATTCTTCAAGGGAGGGCAATACGAAGACATCACAGGCCGAATAGATATTCACCATTTCATTGTAGGGAACGGACTCTAAAAATGTAACATGGCCAGCATATTCCGACGGCAGAACCTCCGAGAGGAGATAATGTTTGAAGGAGCTGCCCCCAGGTCCAGCGAGCGTGTCCCGTCCCACAAGCAGAACGCGCGCTGCAGGACACCCAGCCAGAACCTCTGCCAAAGCTTGAAACAGGATGTGGGCCCCTTTCTTAGGCTCTAGCCTACCGACGAATAGAATGAGTGGCTGGTGAGATGCTATACCCAGCTGTTGTCGGCTATCAACAGTTGGGCAGCTGAATTGTGCGGTATCAATGGCAAGGGGGATGGACTCAACCTTGGCGGCGCCAAGATGTTTTGTTGCGAGCCGATTGGCGTGATTTGTAGAGTTAACAATGATGCTATCCGCTCGGTGAGCGGTGAGGTCGGCTAGCAAGCCCAGCAACTGTAACTGCACGAGTTGGGTGAGGCCTCTATAAGTTCCTGTCTTAATCGCGTCCTCAGGAAGACTCTGGGCAGCCACTACCAGAGCCCCCTCTTTCAAGATTGAGGGGAAAAAGCCTTCAGCACTCCAGTAGTCCGTTTGAATCACGTCAACCCGTACCTGTCCAGTCAGCTCTCTCAGCTTCCTCCAGGCATGGAAATAGTAATTGAGGCGGGCGATAGCACTGTAGCGGCTTGGGTTAGTGCCAACCCGGTGCACCAGAACCCCCCGATCCGGGTAGGAGCGAGGCCTGCCTACTGCCTGGCAGATGACCTGCACGTTATGACCGCGTTCAGCAAGGGCACAGGCCAGGTTGTAATTCACCGTGGCACAGCCCCCCCAATGGGTGTCGGGGGGATATTCTCGGGAAAGAATGACGATGTTCACTCCGGTACCTTTCCTTCTTGCTGCCAAGGGGCCAAGATGAAGTCAAGACTCATATGGCACCACCGTAGACACCCAAGTGATTATAAGGGGCTGGTCAAAGGAGCGCAACCAGGAGGGATGCCCCTGTGCGGTCGGGCCTGCTATTGCTGAGAAGTGCCTGAACCTCCTGTGGCACTGGGACCTTGACGCAGCGGGGCACTTCAACCATACTGCTGGTAGCAGAACACATGTTCGCCCAGATTGTGGACTGAGGGAGGCAAGATATGGCCCTAAGACGAGCAGGCGAGGAGATAGGGATCCAGGAAGTGCTGGAAGCCCTGGTATACGAGCCTTATGCTCAGGACAGTGGCGACCTGGAGGCGGCCACCAAGACCATCACCGCCACTGCCAAGCCCGGCACGCCAGACTATACCGCCAGCCTCACGGTGCCGGGGGTGCCCGACGCCCGGCTGGTGGTGCTGCGCCTCTGCCTGCGGCTCCAGATCACTATGGATAGCTTCAACGCGGGGGCTACGACCCTCAACTACGCCGTCCATGTGAACGGCGCCGAGCGACTCACCGGCAGTTGGGCGGCCACAGGCGCGCAGTATGCGGCGGTGGACCTCACCAGTGGCCAGTTCAACCTTGGCTCGGCCAACTCCATCGAGGTGTTCCTGTGGGTGAATGCTGGAAATGCGGTGGTCAGCGTGGCACAGGTTTGGCAAGGCGTGGGGAGCACCAACACTACGAGCTACGCTCCTGCTGCCGTCTTGCAGATCAACCATCAGGGCCTTTACGCCCTGTCCGCTACTATCAATCGCTTTGGTACTGGAACGCCCTTCATATCCCTTACCAGAGCCGGCGATGCCCGCTATCCTTATGCTTCAACCTCTGGCGCCGCCGCCCGGCTAACCCTCCCTTCCTTCGTGTCCAACAACAATGTAATTGCCATTGCGGGCACAGTAGGCACTGACCTCAACTTCCTGCACCAGATCCAGATCAACCTGAGGAGGCTCCAATGAACCTCGTAGAACTCTATGAGCAGACACCACGAGAAAGGCACCCGGCGATTGTGGTATCAGGCGATAGAGTCTTTCCTGATGGGGAGGAGTATGTCATCGAGCTCGGTGGGCAGTTACGCCTGGTGCGTTCCAGTAGAGGACTGGAGCAGCGATTGGCCCAAATAGTGGCCAAACTGGGAGTTCCATAGTAACTATTCGCTAGAAGCCGATGGCTAGACTTCTAGCTGGCCCAGATCGCGGGCAACTCAGTATTCCAGTAGGCGATGCCTACCTCCTCACCAGGCTTCACGAACTCTGCTGGAGGGCCCTTGGAGCTCGACGACCTTCCCCACCATAAGGATACCCAGGTTATTCAGGTTGACCAGAGGGACAAAGGAGACAACCCGATCCAAGGCAACCAAGACGTCCACGCATCGCCTATACAGCCAGGCTGGCCGTCTTTGCCGACTCAACAAATAGGCTCCGAACACGTAGCCGAACCCAGAGGCAAAATACGCTTCACGTCTCTTTCCAACCACAATAAATCCGTTTGACGTTAGAAGATCCTCTAACTCTCGGGTCTGGAATGATCTCTCATTCCGGTTTGAGAGGAATTTCCTGCCGAGACGCACAAATGCCGTGTCGCTACAAGGCTCTATGAAGTTTCCAAGAGGCTTTTTGGTCCATGACCCCTCCCGCAAGCTGAAGATGATTACACTTTCGATGTTTCTGCTGCTCGCCAAAATCGGAGGTCACGCCAAGAGGTCACGTCAATAGGTGTGGAAATGGCATCAGGCGGCGCCCTCCTCTGGGGTAGTTTGGACCCTGACTCCATCGACACATCGGGCTCCAAGGTATACGTCTTCCAACAGTTCAGGGGCTTTGAGGCGCCTGAAGCGTTTCCGACATTCTAGGAGCGGGACTCTCTGTTAGCCACCTGTCCAATTTTCGGGGGTCCATCTCAAGGTAAGAACCGTCTTGTCCGGTGATCCCGGTAATGAGAGCCTTCTTCGTCATATCACCGTTTCGCCCCGACGCGCAACTCTTGCATCTTGGCAAGCGTCTTCTGTGCATCCAGGTTGAACTGGCGGACGGTGGCTCTAGTGTTCTGGTGGTCTAAGAACTTCTCTAGAAACTGGGGAGGCACGGTTATGACGTGGGCTCCAGCCAGCGCGGCCTCTTGGATATTGGCGGCCGCGCGGATGCTCCCCACGATGATCTTACTGCGGTAGCCCCACGTCTTCAGCCACTCCACCGACTCCCGAACGAGGCGCGGTGCGTCGTGCCCTTCGTCGGACACGCGCCCGCCAAAGATGCTGATGTACGTGGCACCGGCCTTGGCACCACCGACCACTTGTCCGAAGGACATACAGGCCGTCATGTTCACCCTGATGTCCTCTTCTTGTAGGGTTTTGACCACCCCCAAGCAAGGCACCCCGTGCTCGTTCAGGACAGGTATCTTGACCACAATGTTGGAGGCCCAAGTCACGAAGGTGCGCGCCTGCTCCAGCATCTCCTGCGGGTCGTTGCTGTACACCTCTACACTGAGTGGCCTGGGGGCGATGATCTGAGCGATCTCCTTCGCCCTTGCCTCCATGTCATAGCCGCCGTCCTTCAGCATGATACTCGGATTGGTCGTCACCCCATCCAGCACGCCGAAAGCGAGCCAACGCTTGATCTCCTGGATGCTGGCGGTATCCAAAAACAGCTCCACGATTCATGTCCTCCTCTAGTAATTCTGCTGCTTTCCTCAGATCATCGGCCACCCGCTCAGGCGCATCTCGTCCGAGTTCAGGTCCTTCTGGCGATACTGGGGACTTGGTGATGAGGATAGTCCTGCAACCCGCCAGCCGTCCTGCCTGTACGTCCACCATACGGTCACCCACCATGTACGATCGCTGCAACTCGATCTGGTGTTCTGCCGCAGCCTTCAGGATCAGCCCCGGCTTGGGTTTCCGACAATCACAGTTCACCCTGTACGACTGTACTACCGCAGCGGGATGGTGCAAGCAGTAGTATATGCCATCCAATGTACTTCCTTCCTGCCCCAGCAGTATCTGCATCTTCCGATCCAATGCTGCCAGGAAATCGAGGAGACACTTCCCCTTAGCCACGCCAGGCTGGTTCGACACCACGAAGAGCAAGAAGCCCAAACGCCGCATAGACCGGAGCGCTGTTGTCACCCCTGGGAGCAAGCCGAACTCCTCGAGGCTGTAGGGGGAGTCCCAGACACCCTCGCCTGGTCGATATACCAACCGGTTGAGGACCCCGTCCCTGTCCAGGAATACGGCGCGTCTCATCACCCTTCCGCCATGATGCGCTCTTTCAAGGTCAGACATATCAGGTGATGGAGGACCACGTGGTAGGCCTCCACGATGGGTGTGCCAAAAGGCTCGGAACTCACAGGCACCACCAGGCAAACGTCCGCCATCTTCTTCATCGCTCCGCCGTCAAAGCCACTGAAGCCGATGACCTTGCCTTTCCGTTCCTTGGCCAGGGCCATCGCCCTCACCAGGTTCTGAGACCAGGGGCCAGCCTCTCCTGTGCCCGAACCACCGTGCACCGAGAAACCCACCACAACGTCCCCTTCCCGAACCCACGGCTCCATCTGCTCGGCGAAGATGCTGCCGAAGCCCGAGTCGTTGGTCCAGGCGCTCACCAGGGGCGTGTTGTCGTTGAGGCTGAAGACCTTGAACCTGGCCTTGCCTGGCACAATGGTGAACTTGGCCAGGTCACTGGCGAAGTGGCTGGCCGTGGAGGCGGAGCCACCGTTCCCCATGGTGAAGACGGTGCGCCCATCTTTCCAGGTCTGGTACAGCACGTCTACGGCCTGCCTGACCTTGTCCTGAGGGAAGGAGGCATCTATCCTCCCCATCTCTCTAAAGTACTGCTGAACGGTCTCCTGCCAGGCCACTGTCGCGTCCTCCGTCCTAGAAGTTCACCATCACTTTAGATCCCTCGAATTCAATGGCGTACCGCACCTCCCTAAGCCCTTCAGTCGCCAGGGCTCGCCTGATCTCCGCCTTGCGACCGTTGGGGCAGCAGAACATGAAAAAGCCTCCTCCGCCCGCGCCCATGATCTTGCCCCCCAGGGCGCCGTTCTGCCGGGCCAGGTCGTACCAACGGTCTATCTGGCCAGAGCTTACCTTGCTCGAAAGGAGCTTCTTGGTCTCCCAGTGCTTGTCCAACAGCTCCCCGAAGCGCATCAGGTACCCGGTCTCCAGAGCCGCCTTCACCTCGTATCCAATCGCCTTAATGGTGTGCATGGCTTGGAGGACCTGTCCCGCATCCTGGGCCACCCCCTTGCTCTGCTCTCCCAACACGTCGGATGCCCTGCGCTGTATGCCTGTATAGAAGAGGGCGACGGTGTTCTCGAACTCCTGCGTGACTTCCTCGCTCACTTCCACTTGAGTGACGCGCACCTGGCCCGCGTTATCTATCTCCAAACACGGGATGCCTCCGAAGGCCGCCACGTACTGATCTTGCTTTCCTATCGGCTCCTTGAGCCGTTCAACCTCAATGGAGTAGGCCTCTTCAGCCAGTTGCAGGGGAGAGACTTGCTCTCTCTTGTACGTGTGCAGAGCATTGAGGAGCCCCACGGCGAAGGCGGACGAACTGCCCAGACCCGTGTTCCCTGGCAGGTCGGCCACGGAGACAATCTCCAGCGCCCGGGAGAGACCAACCATCTTCAGCGCTTCGCGGACGATCGGGTGTTGGATGTCTTCTACCCTGTCCACGATCTCCGTCTTGGAGTAGCTGATGCGAACACTGTCCTCAAAACGTCGGTTTACGAAGATGTACACGTACTTGTTTATAGCAGCGCTGACCAGGAATCCCTTGTGACGTGAGTAATAGGAGGGGATGTCGGTGCCCCCACCGCCCAGGGAGATCCTCAGGGGCGTTCGCGTCACGATCACAGTTGTAGATCTCCTGCTGCGACAAGCGTCCGGAACTCATCCAAGCCCCTCGGCGAGCCGACCTCGTAGAAGCGCTGTTGTGTCTCGTAGGCCCCCATCTCGCCCATCCCCACGAGCTTCTGGTACAGCTCCTCAAGGGGGAAAACCTCAGATGAGGGCGCGCACGCCAGGGCGCCCTTGCGTAACACGGAGATGCCGGCGTCAATGTGCACCATCTCCGGCAGGCGCGCCTTCTTGTCGTACAGTTTCACGACTCCGTCGTCCACGATAACGTTGCTACGGTCGTACCGGTTTTCGTTCCTGTAGACCACCATGGTGGCCAGCTTGCCAGCTCTCTCCGAGACAGCCATGATATCGTCAAACGGGACAGGCAGGTAGGAGTCCCCGTACATCACAAAAAAGCGTTCCTGCAAGATGTCCTCCGCCTTTTTCACTGCCCCGCCAGTCCCAAGAAGCCTTTCCTGCTCGCCGCTATAGTTGATCCTTAGCCCCCACTTCCCTCCATCACCGACGAACTTCACGATCTCGCCCCCAAGATGGCCGATGCAGAGCACCACCTCCGTGAACCCACTCCTTGCCAGGAGCTCCAACTGGTACTGGATGAACGGTTTTCCTTGTATGGCGATAAGACTCTTTGGCAACTTCCGCGTCAGAGATCCCAACCTGGTCGCCAAGCCTCCACAGAGGATAATCATCTGCATAATCTATCCCCGCGTAACGACGTGCGGTTCCCGAGTACATGACCAGAGGTTTGTGGCTCAATCCGCCTATTGCCTGTGGGAGCCGACTCCCGCCCGCCTGCTTATCAACTGGAACTGTATGATATTGACTTTCGACTGGGTTGTCAAGATGCGCCACGCTGACACTTTTGAGGGATGCGCCACGGACAGAGCCCATCCGCACAGGCTCGTAGCGGTCCTCAAGTCCCGATAGTCCTGATTTCGCCGCAGGGGACGACACAGTTCGTCCTCAAGAAGGCGACCGGGCGACGGGCGCGGCGCGCCGGCAGGAGGAGGTCACCTGAATTCAACTCGGATCTCCTTGCTCTGGTCTAGCTGTAGGCGGTAGGTAAGACGGTTCCCTGATACGACCTCTGGGGCTGGCAACGAGCCTGACAGCTGACTTCTCGGAGGGAGGGTCAACTGCACTTCCACCGGAAGAGCCTGGACGCCAGACTGCTTCTCAAGGTACAGGCCATAGACACGGGTGCCGCGTTCAGTCTCATTCACTACGGTTGGCAAGTTGTATCGGAACCGCAGCGTTTTCCGTTCCTTTTGCTTGACCAAGAAGAATAGGCCCAAATCAGTCTTGTACAGATTGTGTTGAGGAGACACGACCAGCACGTTCGGCCTGTTGTTGAGCACCTGCCCAAGGGGGGCCTTGGACGCATAGAGTGCGCCTTCTGGCAGCGGAACGTAGAGAGGCTCCAGGAGCGTTATCTGTGCTGGCGTGTACACCTTGAGGTAACTGTAGTAGCCTAGCCCTCCCCGCGCCATTCCAACTGTCGTGCCCTGATTGTACAGCTCCGTCCCAGTCGTCTGAAAAGGGTTGTAGTAGGACACCTGTAGCTCGGCCTCCCCTTTCCCTTCTTCGTTCAGCTGAACTTGGTACCTGACGCTCCTTTCTATCTTCTGGCTACATTTGCAGGCGATGATGTTGCTCTCAACCACATAGAGGTAGTCCTGCGTGGCCAGAGGTATGGCGCCGTCCCAACCCAGCGAACGAAGCAGCGTCCTCGACTCAGGGTCAGCGAGGTATATCTGGAGACTCTTTTCCTTGAGGGCCTGCAGCAAGACCGCGAACACCGCACGGCGCTCACTCCGCGTGAGTCCTCTCTGGAACCGTTCCTGAATCGCCTCGGACAGATCCTGAACGAAGGCCCTGTTGGGCAGGCGAGAGACATGGTCCGGCCGAACTGGGTATACCTTCTCGTATTTGATGTAGAGGCGAGCGTCGGCCCCATGAATGACGCCTTCGACCCCCTTGAGCTTCAGACCCCCCAGCGCATCCACCAGGTTCACAATCAACTCCTGAGTGGTACCAAACACGCCGTCCGGTGAGACACCGTTGTTAGCACGACGGTAGCTCTCGGCCGCCTCGATCGCCGAGGTGGGGAAGTCTCCCGACCAGTTGGTGTCCCTGAAGTACCACGGGTTCCAGTCAGCCCCGAACAGAGCCATAGCAAAAGGCTCGGGCATCCATTTGAAGGCGGGAGCTTTCATGACGAATGGTGCGCTCTCGCTGGTGTCCACATCATATGCATTTCTGAACGTGCTTTTTCGAAGGACGCCCCCCTCTACCGTCATCTCCTGAATCACGCCTATGAATCCCCCTGTTGGACGCAGCTCTTCGTCATCTTGCCCCAATATGAGGTAAAAGCGGGGCCCATCAAGGCCCAGGGCAAACTTGAGCAGGTGAACAGCCGCGCCCAGTTGCTCCACCTGCTCATTAGCTGTCTTCACGGACGCGACGGCTCTCCCAATGGGGCCAGTGGACATGCCGGGTGGCAGCGTCGCCTCCACACGGCCAGCCAACTCAACTGCACGATCCATCAAAGCCTTCGCCCGCTGCACGTCGTCCTCAGCCTCAGGCACAACACGCGTCGCCTGCTGCCCAAACTCGGGAGTCAGCAAGGTGGGAACATCCGCCAGAGTAGCCAAGGTCCTGGCGGCCTCCAGGACGGGCGCGATTGCCCCTACGCCGTAGTAGGCCGCCTCCACAAGCGTGAGTAAGGGGCTATCCGGCAACTGAGCTGCCTCGCGCTCCCTGAAGAGGCGCACTTTGGCGACCTCGTCCTCGAACTCTCCCAGCTGACGGATCGCCTCCTCGACGGTGGCCTGGTACTTGTCGAGCGCCTCTGGCTGTTGCAGGACAGATAGAGGGTCGTCCGCTTTGAAAGGGGGGTTGAGGAGGTCGGTGAAGCGTTGCTCCATCCCGAACAGCCTGGGCAACAGAGACGGTGCGACGATGCTGATGTCAACCACGTCTCCTAGGAAGGCGGACGCTGCATCTAGTTGCCGCACAAATGACGCGTACGGCCCCCAGGGATCTTTCAATGCGCTCCGCCTCAGGGCTATGGCCTCGGCCAGCGACTCTCTGGCCTTGAAGAGACGTGGCTGCTCTTTGACCAGCTCCCGTTCCAACCGGTTGTCCTGTCCAGTAGCCGTGAGGCTCAATGGCACCAGACCCTGGTAGGCCTCCAACACAGCTCCTGCTGAACGAAGGGAGAGTCTTCCAACCGCAAGGAGGGTCTCGCCCTCTTTTATGCGATGACCCGTCCAAGGGATGCGCTCCAAAGGCCAAAGGAGCCCCTTGCCGTAGCTCAGATCACGCTGCACGCGGGAGGCGGCCACGTCAAACGTTCCCAGGCTGACCAGAAAAGCTTCGTATCGACCTTTGTCCTGGAGGATATCCAGCGAGCTGCTTAGCCCGCTGGTCACAATGGCCGCCGCTCGCCTCGCGCGGAGGAGGTCCCTCACCATGAACACACCCCAAATCAGGTGGCTCACGACGTAGAGTGCGACGAGTGCAAGGAGAGCCACACGCAGTCTGGCCATCTGACCTTTACTTTTGCGCCCAGGTGCGCGTAATCTTGTGGGCTAATGAACTATTATAAAGTTATGCGGTGGCTGCTGTTCAGCCCCGCCTTTTTGCTGGCCCTGTTAGCCTTAGCGATTGTCGCCCCTTTGTTCGCATCGTCTGGCGATATCATCACGCTCAATTTCCCCGGCTCTCTGAACTGGCACGTGGCGTCATACCTGTACGGCCTCGAGGAAGGCACCCGTGGCGTCTTTACGCACGCCACCAATACTGCGTGGGTAGCTCTGCTAATCAAGCTGTTGGAGCCCGTGGCCCCGCTCTGGGTGCTGGAACGGCTGTGGATCTTCCTGGCTCTCTGGCTGAGCGGAGTAGGCGCGGCGCGGCTACCTCTCCTAAAAGGTGCTGGCCGCTACTACGCGGGCGCTGTGTACATGGTCAACCCTTTCGCCTACACCCGGGTCGCCGCCGGCGACTGGACGCTGCTGACAGCATACGCGCTTCTCCCCTTCGCTGTAAACGGGCTCGTCGGCGTGTACCGTGGTGGGAGCGTCAGGAACGCCGCGGTGGTGGCCCTTCTCCTGAGCTTGATGGCCGTATTGCACCTCCAGGTGCTACTGCTAGCCGTGGCGGTCTTGGTGGTACTCCTGCTGTTCTTGACTGTCACCAGCTCCGAGACTCGTTGGGCCGGTCTAAGGCTAGGGGGGATGAGCCTGGCCCTCTTTCTTCTGCTCAACGCGTATTGGCTGGTGCCGTTTTTCACCGGCGCCAGAAACCCCACCGGACTCAGTTCCGGCGATCTGGCCACCCTCGGCCCCAAGGTTACTTCCGAATGGAGGGCCCTGGCAACTCTGACCACTCTGCAGGGCTACTGGCGAGACTCGTACGCCCAGTTGTTGTCGTTATCCAAACTTGGAACGCTGATCTGGCCGATCATCCTGTTCATCGCCATCAGTGGTGCCACGGGCAGGCTGGGGGATCGAACGGCCCGTCCCGTTTTGCTAGCTGCTGTTGTCGGTGCGATAGGAGGCCTTCTCCTGTCTTTGGGCTGGGACTCGAAAGTCCCAGGCGTTTCTGGAGTGTGGCGATCGGTGCTGCTTCCACTCGGCTTCTGGGACACCTCAGCGTTTCTGGGTCTTCTCGCCCTCGGTTGCGCCTACCTGGGCGGCATCGGCGTAGTACAGCTCCAGGAGCTAGGAGACGGGCGCCGTCGGGCAATCGCCCTCGGCTTCACAGGCCTCGCGGCTCTAGCTGTCGGAATACCCATCTTGTATACGCTGCCCATGTTCCGACTCCCTCAGGTCATGCAGCCAAATCAGTTTCCAAGAGACTGGTACGCCGTGCGAGAACGCCTAATGGAACAACCTCATGACTCCACCGTGCTCGTGCTCCCATGGCACTTGTACATGGACTACTCATGGCTGAAGAGCGAAGACAAGGCGCTCGCCAGTCCCGCGTCGTTTTTCTTCTCACGCCCAATCCTCACGTCAGACACCGTAAGCCCTCCTCCAATCTTCACCCAACCGCAGTCCGAGCCCGAACGCTACATCGAGTTTCTGCTGGACCGACGGTACGATGTCACCAATCTGGGCGATCTCCTGGCTCCGCTGAACGTCGAGTACGTGCTCCTCCTCCACGAGGCGGACTACAAGGACTACGCGTTCCTCTACCGCCAGGCCGACCTGAAGGTGGAACTAGACCTTGACACAGTGACGCTCTTCAGGAACCTGCGTCCCATCTCCAGTGTCTACGGGGTGAACGGCCTTCTGTCGGTTCGTAACTGGACCGAGTTCGTAGCGATGAGCCGCGGCCAGGACGTTACGGACAGCGTCTACCCCCTAGAGGAGGCCACACGCTACGTGGCCCCGTCCGGGATGGAGCATCTATCAGAAGCTGGAGGCAGCCCGATCACCGTTCCTGTGAAACCCTCCTCCTCACGATGGACCGTCTTCGCTACGCCGCCGCGGACAGCCAGGGACGGTTGGCGCCTGAACGGGCGAGGCCCCATAGCTATGAATCTGGGCCTGACCCCCGTCTTCTCTGAAACGGACGGCGGCCGGCTCACCTACGTCCGTTTCTTCTACCTATACGTGCCCCTCTACGTCCTTTCGGGGTTGGGCCTCGCTCTGAGCTTGGCGATGCTCCTCTCAAAATGGAGCCGAAAGCATGACAAAAGACGGGGCGCAATCGACCGGGGGTCAGCGGGAGATGCAGGCTTGTCCACACCCGACGCTGGATAGCAGAAAGCCCACGTCTTGATGGCTGGCCCTTCTTGGTCTACACTACTGGGACTCGGATATGTGCCTGCACCACTGGCACCAGCTTCGTGCCGTGGAGGGCTTGAACAGGAGCGCAGCACGAATGTCTGGAGCCGATCGCACGATGAGCCCCTGGCGCACCCTGCACAGTTACGAGGCGTACGTTGCCCGGCCGTGGATTACCGTGTCGGTACACCGGGTCCAGCTCCCTGACGGCCGAGTGGTACAGGACTACCACCAGGTAAAACTACCAGATTACACCGTCGTCTTCGCCCAGACCCCAGACCGGAGAATCATCCTGGAACGGCAATACAAGTACGGGATACGAAGGGCCTGTTACGTTTTGCCATCCGGGATCATTGAGGACAACGAGGCACCGGCTGCGGCCGCGGAACGCGAGCTTCTGGAAGAGACGGGATATGCCTCGGACGAGTGGAGGTATATGGGGGGATTCGTCGCAAGCGCGAACTATGGCTGCGGCAAAGCGCACCTGTTCATAGCGCGGAACGTAAGGAAGGTCGCCGAGCCAAACTCGGGAGACCTCGAGGACATGGAGATCGTGATGCTGACCAGAAAGCAGCTCGCCGGAGCCGTCCGCAATGGAGACGTGGCCAGCCTGAGTGCTCTGGCGGCGCTCGCTTGGGCAACGAACCCGATGTTTGCAGAGTCACTAGCCCCGCCTGATTGCGGGGCAGCGAGCGCGGGCCAACGCTGACGACATGCACTCCCGCCAGGAATCCGCAACGTACCGCCCGTGTTCACACCTCAGCATACTCTGAGGTAACCTGGCGACGGGTGGTTAGTTATGGCCAATAAAGCCAGAACGAGCAGCTTGACAAGCTTCCTCAGAGGGTTTGTGGCACGCACCATCCGCCGCCTGGGGCCTGTGCTTGTCACGCCCTCCACGTTGTTCCTCCTCCTGGCTTTGGCCATCCTTGGCCCCCTCTTGGGCCGGGGCCACATCCTGGCCCTCGACTCGCCGCTGGCCCTCAACTGGGACGTGAGCGGCTATTTCTGGGGCGTGAGCGACGGTCCAGAGAGCGTCTTCGCTGCAACCTACAGCTCTGCTCCCATCACCGCCGTCTTCAAGGGGGCGGGGGTCGTCCTACCTTCGTGGGTGGCCCAGAAGCTGCTGCTCCTTCTTCTCTTCTGGCTTTGCGCCATGGGCGCATTCCGCCTTCCCCACCTCCAGGGAAAGGCACGCTACTACGCTGCGCTCCTCTACACCGTTAACCCTTTCACCTACGTCAGGTTCGTCTCGGGACAGTGGGGTGTACTTGGTGCCTACGCCCTTACGCCTTTCGCGGTAGCCGCCTTCATCCAGTTGCTGGAAGAGGGTTGGCCTCGCCACGCTGTCAAAACGGCGCTTCTCCTGACGCTCATCGGCTTCTTCCAGGTGCATGGGCTGGTCATCGTTCTGCTGATACTGGTGGCCATATACCTGTGCCGCGTTGCGATGGTGCGGGGCGCCTTCAGACAGTCCTTGCCAGCGGTGCTCCTAGCTACGGCCCTCTTCCTGGGTCTGAACCTGTTCTGGATGGTCCGCTACCTCGCAGCAGCGGGGGGGGCCGTCAAGGCGATGCCGGTGGTGGAGATGAGCTACTTCGCCGCCTCACCCCCCTTCAGTGTGCTCTCCTTGCGCGGCTTCTGGCTCAGCGGTCCTTACGTAGACACATCACAGATCATCCCCGTCTGGTGGCTCCTGTTCGGTGCCCTGCTACTGCTTGCAGTCCAAGGCGGGTTGAGAATGGCAAGCACGACCCGCCTCCGCTGGCTAGCGTTGGCACTTGTGGCCTCCGCATTAGTAGGCGTGGTGTTGGCTGCAGGCCCCGGGTGGGCCGCTACGCAGCCAGCCTTCCGAACCTTGTGGGAGCACTTTGCCCCATACCGGGCCTTTAGGGACTCGCACAAGTTCGTGGCCATCCTGGCGCTGACCTACGCATATCTCGGAGCCTTCGCCCTACAGTCGCTCGCGGCTCCCACGCTCAACCTCACGAACGGGGCGCGGAGGGCGGTCGGTGCGGTAACAGCGCTGGCCCTGCTGGTGCCCGTCATCTATGCTCTGCCCATGTTCGGAACGTGGGGACAGCTGAAGACAACAGAATACCCCACGGATTGGCAAGAAGCTCGAAAGATGCTGGACAACGATTCATCGGACTTCAACGTGCTCGTCCTGCCGTGGCACATGTATTTGGATTTCCCTTGGCTGCCCAACCGGTGGAAAAGGATGGCGAATCCGGCGCCGTCGTACTTCTCACAACCTACGATTTCCGGCGACAACCTGGAGACAGCTGTGAGTCGCACCAACAGCCAGGATCCCGTCAGCGAGTACGTGGAATCGGTGCTGGCACGAGGGGGTTCGGTGACCAACCTCGGCAGCTTGATGGCGCCTTTGAACGCCAAGTACGTGGTCCTGTTGAAATCCGGCGGATACGAGGAATCGTACCGTCTTCTGGTGGCACAGCGCGACCTCCAGCCCATCTTCGAGGGAGAGACCATCGCCCTCTTCCGCAATCTGATCCCCACAGCCAGGGCCTACGCGGTCAACGACGTAGTGCGTGTGGCGGACCTTGAGGATTTCCTCACCTCTGGTTCCACGGGAAACCCTATAGAACACGCCTACCTGCTGGGGCGTGCAGGCGTTCCGACGAGTCAGGAGGGTCAGCCGGCGGCTGGTTCTCCCAGGCCGCCCCTGGTCAGCCGGAGGAGTCCGATTTCCTACCGGGTCGTGGGCGCCAACGGTCGGTATCTCGTGTTCACCCTGCCCCAGCATACTGCACGGGAAAGGTGGAGGTACGAAGGACAGTCTGGCGCGCTGAACCTGGGGATGATGCCCACCTTCGAACTCGGAGCGGCCGAAGGCGCCATCACGTTCCCACGCTTCTACTATCTGGTCCTACCAACGTACATCCTGGGGGTGGCGACGGTGATAGTCACTGGTGTCGTATACTGGCGCTTCCGGACGACCTCCGCCGACACCAGCGACCCAGAACGAAAACGCACCGCACCTGGCGACGACGTCTAGGAGGAAGTGGGGCGATGCTGATCTTCTACATCCTCAGTGGTGTTGTGAGGAGTAGCACGCGACCCGAGGTCACGCCCCTCGAACAGCGCCTTCAGAAGCCGAAGAGTGAGGAGCGCGTCCGACAGGGCCCGGTGCTGAGGCGCGTCGTCCAGGATCTTCCTCGCGGCGTCTGTCAACCCGTTGAAGTTCCACCCCTGGTGAAAAGCCCAGACGGACTGTACGTCCATCATGCGATGGCTGAAAGGCCAGCCCAGGCCATGTCGCCTACAAGCCGCCATCAGGAACTCACTGTCAAAACTGATGTTCCAGCCCGCTAGGATAGGGAACGGCCCCCCGTCGGCGTGCTTGGCGGCGAAGCCCAAGAGGCCGAGAATAGCGCTCCTCTCCGGTATTCCAGTTTGTGAGAGTTCCCTGAGAGCCAACCCCGTCACCTTGAGCGCCTCAGCCCCAACCACCAGAGCCGAAGACGGGCAGATGATGGCGTGAAACCTGTCCAACTCGTCAAGTTTGTGATTCGCCACCACAGCGCCGATCTCAAGCAGCGCGTGCTTTTGCGCTTCGAATCCCCCAGCTTCGACGTCGACGATCAAGAGTCTCATGGTCGGCTCAACTCCGCCCCTCCCAAGACTGTCCCGGGGAGAGGCACTGTGGCCACGCAGCTCCCCAGCTCGGAGGAAAGCAGAAGATTGTACCACACCACGTCCCACGACAGACAGCGGGGTCACCGCCATCTGCGTCGGCCTATTGTGGGAACGGCACGCATCCTGTAAACTTTGGCGCGACACTCTCTCAAGCATACGGAAGGAGCGGAGACTCGAGAGCGCCCTCATAGCTTAAGTGCGGCCCTCGAACCCCCGGAACGTCAGCGTGCTCCTACTAGGACATATCGGCTACACGGTGGGCGCAGTCGCGACCCTGGAAGGTGCCGCTCGTGGCCGCCTGTCTGTGGACTACCGGGCGGTGGCGGTCATGTCCCTTGCCCCGGACATCATAGACCGCGGCCTATTCGTCTTCGCTTTGCCCAGCGCCATGGGCGGCCGCCTGGTAGCCCACACCTTGTTGTTCCAGGCGATCCTCTTCTCGGCGCTGGTCCTTGTGAACCCCCGATTCTGGATATACGGAGCCGCGTCGGCCTTTCACCTTATCCTGGACACGACCCATCCCAGCGTCGCCTGGGCTCATCACGTACTTTGGCCCTTCCTCGGAGCAGACTGGAAGGCTGTGGACATCGCCCCCGGCTTGGCCAAGGACTTGGGATCCTACAGCGACTGGACGGTGGCCCGCGCCCAAACTGTGCTGGCCCCCTACCAGGCAGATGATTGGTTGGCCTGGGCTCTAGAACTGGGAGGAGCACTGGTCCTGGCCTGGTTCGTCTACCGGAGACGCCTGTATCGGGTTCCTCGGCTTCGAGAGTTTCTGGTGAAAGGGTCTGCCTAGGTGGCCGCGTGGGCTACTAGTCTCGGTGTGCAAATGACGAACTCTAGAAACCGCTACCTGCTTCTCGGCATTAGCCTGATGCTAGGCGGGGCGCTGTTTGCTATCGCAGCATACGCTGTCATCGGCTACATGCCCCTTGTCGCTCTGGGCGTAGCAAGCGTGATTCTGGGGGCAATCTCCTTCTTCCTCGGCAGAACTGTTCCTGGCGTGTCAGTGGAAGCCGGACAAGCGCTGTTCGAAGCAGGGCTTGACAATATCGCATCCCTTGTGGAGGAGCTCGGGCTGAGGTCCCGGGCCATCTACCTGCCGACATCCCTGACCAACGGAGTCCCTCGCGCATTGATACCTCTTCATGGGAACCCCGCAAGTCCGACGGTGGGGCAACGGCTTGAACAGCGCCTCATCGTGCGCTTCGGCCCCGGGCCGGAGGACCGCGGCATACTTGTCGCGACTCCCGGATCAGCGGTCCTCGCCTCTCTGGATCTGAAGGGCGTCTCCACTGACACGGACCTTGAAGGGGCGCTCTCCGCTGCCATCGTGGGAGGTCTGGACCTGGCAAACCGGGTGACGGTGTTGGGGACGGACGAGAACCGAACGGTAGAAATATTTCGTCCCACACTCAAGCTCAGACACCATCCGGTCTACCAAGTGCTGGGGAGTCCGCTGGCCTCCATCGTGGCCACCTTGACAGCCGAAATCGTGGGACGGCCCGTGTCCATAGTAGCCGAGGAAGCAGGAAAGAGGGGCAGGCACACTGTCCAGATACGGTTGTACGACGAGGTGAAGGCGTGACGCTGTACAACCGCTACGTTGCGACCCTCGCCGTCCTCTTCACCAGCACCACGGTGGTGCTGGCCGTGTACAATCAACAGAGGCTGGACCTGTACTTCTCTCTTTACCTCATCGAGTACCTGGCCTCAACTCTACTTTTCGTGTATCTGAAGCCCCGGGCGCGTCGGCTGCTCAATATGATGGGATACGTACTGTTCGGGGGCTTCACTGTCGTCGTCGCGATGAGAATGGGGCAGATCCTCGGATTGCCAGGGCTGCGTTGATGAAGTGGCTAGCCGGACTTGCAGCTCTGGTGGTGCTAGCCACGGCGGTCTTTCCCGCGACGGCGTTGGCGGCGGAGCCCCTGCCTCCGCACAAGGACCCCGCTGCCGTCGAGAGCGACTTCGACGCGCTGTCGGTGTTTCTGTTCTTCGGAGGTGTGCTCGATCTCCTCACCAAGCAACGCTTCGATGATGTTCGGAACCTCCTACCAAAGCTGAAACAAGCCCGCATTCCTGAGGACCTTCGCTTCATCATTACCCGCTACGCGGAGCTACTCGGCGCGCTCAACAACCACCTGGAGACCGCCGACGCTGAGCTAAAGAAGACTTCGGCCTTGCTTGACTTGGGACAACGCGACCAGGCCGCGCTCCACCTCAGTGCCGCGGCGTCGGCAATAGATGATGCAGAGACAGACCTTGAGACGCTGCAGATGGCAACTGACACCTTGGCCCGCAGGCTGGGCGCGCTGGTGGGTGTCGCGGCACAAGGTCCCTTGAAAGACGCACACCAGCGTTTGCTGTCTCTCTTGGATGAGCTGGCGGCCATGCGATTCCGATTTTGGAACCTGCTGAACCAACTGAGCGCGGCGATTCAGGCTCCGCTGGGCCAGACACAACCTGCTCCGCTGGGCCAGACACAACCTGCTCCGCCGGGCCAGACACAACCTGCTCCGCCGGGCCAGACACAACCTGCTCCGCCGGGCCAGACACAACCTGCTCCGCCGGGCCAGACACAACCTGCTCC
>JAUYDU010000526.1 GCA_030691665.1 Chloroflexota bacterium | reverse complement strand
CCCAGGACCAGACTCCCTGCTTCCACCCGGGCTGATCCCCGCCGCACGTCTGACGCTACTCCCGGACCATTCCTTGCTCACCCCCAGGGCCCCCCAGGGCGGCCATCTGGTCCATCTTCGGCTGGATGGGGTCCCCGGGCATGAGACGAGGGATGGCGAAGTTAATGCTGATGGCGCTGATTATCACCACCAGCAGCATCCCCACGCGTTTGACTATGTAGTCCACAGTCATCAGGATTCTCCCGCAGCAGGGGCCTGACCTGCAGGTCAGGCCCCTGCTGCTGCGCCGATGAGGCTAGAACACGCAACCGGTCTCCAGCAACTACTGGGTGGGCTTCAGCCTCTGTAACACCATGTTGAACCCCTCCCAGACCAGGTAAGGCGCTATGTACGGATCCTCTATGCTCGGCCAGCCGGTCCAGTAGGTGGTATTGAAGGGCAGGACGTGGAACTCTTCCAGCAGGTTGATTTCCGGGAGGTCCCGGAGGTAAATCTCCATGGCCTGGCTGACCAGCGCCATATAAGCCGGGTCGTCTGGCGATGGCACCATGGACTCCATCTTCTGGATGAGCGCGTCCAGGTCCTTGTTCACGTAGCGGGTCATGGACCGGATAACCGTGAGCTTCCCATCCACTGGTGGCACGTACTTGCCGGCGAAGTGCTCCAGCGTCTGCCACGGGTCGTAGATGCTGCCGCAGTGAGTGAACAGGATGGTGTCAAAGGTCCCGGTGCTGATGGTGTCGAAGTAGCTCGTCCCCGCCAGCACTTCAAACTTGGCGTCGAAGCCGGCCTTTCTGAGTTGCTCGGCGACGACCGGGCCCATGGGGTTACCCTCACCCATGTGCACGGTCACTGGGAACGCCTTGCCATCGGGCTGGACCCAGAAGCCGCCTGCTCCCTTCTTGAAGCCCTTCCTGGTCATTATGTCGGCGGTCTTGCTGATGTTGAAGTCGTCTGGCTTCCACTTGTCTATGAGCGGCTTCAAAGGCGTCACGTACCTGGCGACCCCACCGAAGGAGGATATGGGAAGCACGGCTATCTTCTGGGTGTTCTCATAGGCCAGGAGGTTAATCTCCTTCCTGTTGATGGCGTGGTTGAACGCCCAGTGTATGTCTGGATCGTTGAAGATTGGCCTCTGGCCGTTGAAGGCCAAGCGGTACGTGCATCCATCCGGAGCGCCGTAGGTCGGCCCAACGTTATTCCATGTGGTTATCTTCCGGTTCTGGTCGCGGGCTGCGATGAAGATGCCAGGGACCATGCTGCCCGGGTGGTCCAGCGAGTTGTTCACCGTGAGGGTCGCCGCGGCCCCCGCATCCGAGCCTGTCGGGAGCGGCTGAATCACGATGCGCTGGACCTTGGGCATCTCCTTCACCATACCAGCGTCCAGGGCCCACCATGTATCGCGAAGGTCAAACCACATGGCATCCTGAGAGGTCTTGGACAGGGCGTAGGGGCCGGTTCCAACCGGCCACCCCTTCTGGGGGTCATAGAACGTGAACTTCGTCACATCCTGGCCCTGCCACAGGTGTTCTGGCACTATCACAAGCCTGCCAACCTGGCCCTGCGCCAGGTAGTCCAGCGCGAAGCGAGGGCCGGGCTTGTTCAAGACCAGGTGGACTGTGAAGTCGTCCACCTTTCGCACCTCTTTGACCCATTCGCCAATGACGTTGGAGAAGAGGACTTTGGGTGAAATTGCCTTGAGCATCGAAATAGTGAACACTACGTCATCGGCGTCAAAGCGTTCGCCATCGCTCCACTTCACGTTGTTGCGAAGGGAGATGGTTATCTCAGTGAACTCCTTGTTATACACCCACTTCGTTCCCTGCCAGGGGATAATCTCACCCGTGTTGAAGTTGGTGTAGAAAAGGGACTCGTTGACCGTGTAGGCCACAGTGCCGCGCTGGTTCAGGTCCGCATATGGGTTCATGTTCTGGTACAGGGCAATGGGTGCATTCAACCACCCAGTCACTATCAGCGTGCGGTTCCTGGGGATGGGCGCTGTGTAGCCCACGGGCGTGGGCGTGGGCTTGGGCTTGGTGGTAGGTGTGGGCGTCGGGGGCACGGGTGTGGGCGTGGCCACCGCCGCCCTGGTCGGTGTCGGGGTAGGAGCTAGCTGGGAAGGAACGGTCGGGGTAGCAGTAGGCATAGGAGCCGGAGTTGGGGTTGAGGCGACTGTGGGGGTAGGGGTGGGCGCCGGCGTCGGGGTAGGAGTCGCCGAGGGGCCACAGGCTACGCCCAGGGCAAGGAGCGCCGCCACGATTGTGCCAATCAGCATCAGCTTCGAGAAAGTGGTCCTCAAACTCATGCTCATACCCGTACTCCTCCGTACTGAGTTTTCTGGCATCGGATCCAACCTCCCGGCGTCACCGCGAGCTTCGTGATACACTGGACAGGTAGAGACACGTTGCGGGCGACTTCACGCCGCACTATCATATAGCGGAGCCGAGAAGCCAATGCGATGCTACATGGCCTACCCAAATTGCATCAAGGGAAATGATTACGGAAGAACGGCGCTTCCGCCGACGGCTTTCGTGAACGCGCTCGGTTACATCGTTGAGTTGGGGATCCCAAGGTGAAGTACCTACGTCGTGAGATAGGGCAATCCCCTGGCCGAGCACTGACCGCGATGTTGAGGCGCGCTCAGGTCACCAGGGAGGATCTGGCTGAGCAACTCGGTGTGAGCGTGGACACGGTCGACAACTGGTGCCGGGATCGGTCGGGCATGAGGCTGGGTCATTTCGGTCGGCTGCTTTCCCTTTTCGTAGAAAAGGGTGTCCCCGTGAAGGAGATCCGGGGCTTCATGTGCGACGTGCTAGCCAAGAGCGACCTTTCTATCGAAGCAAGCCAGAAGCTATTGCCACCAACCAGAGAGTTGCACCAGGACATGGTCATCCTTGTGGTTCCCAACTCTCTCTGGAAGGGTGTCCGGCTCATAACGGCCGGAGCCCGCGAGCACTTACGTGACATGGGCATCGGACTTCTCGTGGTCTCCGCTAACGACGGGGTGCCACTTCTTGGTCCCCTGGTGGGCAACATGGTGCTGGCCACTGATCCGCTGGGCATTATCGTTTGCGGTGACGTCGCTCGCGATGTAGCCAAGGCAGTGATTGACGCAGCGGCCGAGAAAGACACGCCCGTGGTAGGGGTTGCCGTTGAGAAGGCCCTGCAAGCCGACGTCGCTGCCACCGTGAGGGTGGACAACTTCGCCATAGGTTACGAGGCCGGCAAGTACTTCGTCGCCCGTAAGCACAAAAGGGTGGGGGTCTTGGGGGCGCCCGATGGCCCTGGCAATCCCCAAAGCCAGCGCCTTGGCGGCTTCTGTCATGCCCTGAGAGAGGCGGGGTTGGGCCTGACTCCCGACGCCGTCTTTTCGGCGCCCATAGCGTCGCTGTCGAGAGACGAGATTGTGACAGACGACCTTGCCAACTGGTGGCCGGTGGCGGACGGGGTGTTGCGCCAGCTATGGACGGGAGAGCTGACGGGCGTCTTCTGCATGGCCGACGCTCAGGCTCTTGCGCTCTGGAGCAGGTCGAGCCAACTCGCTCTCCAATCGGATACGTCAGGTGATCCGGTCGTGGTGGCGATTACCGCAGGAAGGTGGGCTGAGTCGGCGCCGAAGCCCTCCATCGCCTATTTCAGCATCCCTGTGTTCGAGATGGGGAGGTTGGCGGCGCGGCTCATTGAGCTGCTTGCTTCCACTGGCGCCCGGCCCCTCATCGTACGAGACATCGAGCTTCCGTGCGAACTGCGGATTAGCGATCCTGGTGGAGCCCGCCGGCCTTCTTCTGCGGTACTTGACCCTTTTC
This sequence comes from Chloroflexota bacterium, assembly GCA_030691665.1. Lineage (GTDB taxonomy): Bacteria > Chloroflexota > Dehalococcoidia > SM23-28-2 > SM23-28-2 > JAUYDU01. The sequence goes on along the minus strand of JAUYDU010000526.1, from coordinate 232 downwards.
ACGACGAGCCTTTGAAGACTGTTCGAGCCTCATAGCGCGCCCGCGCCACCTAGCCTCGACTATCAAAGAATCCTTTCGGTCACCTCCTCCCTGTGGCGAGGGGAACGTCGGGGTGAGGTGGACCCCGAAATTTGGACAGGTGGCTAAGAGAGGGTCCCGCTCCTAAACTAAAGCCAAGGTGGGAAGTGCATAGAGGGTAGGGTCACTGGAGTGGGCTTGGGTTGGCCCAGGG
>JAUYDU010000429.1 GCA_030691665.1 Chloroflexota bacterium | reverse complement strand
CTCGGGCCTGGCAGGCTGTGCAGGGCTACGTTTCGCCGGCCGGCGACTTCACTGGCGTCAGCGGCGGAACGCTCCCCGGCGACGCCGCGCATTACAACAGCATCCCGGTCGGCGTTGAGTGCTTCGGCACCGGCATCTTCCTGCTGGCCGGCGCCGAGCTGCGATAGGGCTCCCTACGCGCCTACCTCCCTCAGGATCCGGTCTTGCTGGACCCTGGCTAGTCGAGAATCTTGCCCGTGAGCAAGGACGACTTGGTAAAATCATCCCGACAGTGGCATCGGAGATCTATCTCTCCGGAAGTGCAATATTATTGGCTGGGCCGCGTCAGTTGATTGAGGAGAGACCGAGATCGCTGGGCTGCGGATGCCCAGCTTGCAGAGAGGGCGGGAGTCGCTAGATGAGCGTGGTCGCGCCTGAGGCTAACGTGCTCGAGCTGTGCACGAAGGTCGTTCGGCATCTGGCGGACGAGTATCAGTGGTTCGTGCCGTCGGCGGACGAACTGAGCCGAGCCGTCGCCAGTCGAATCTCGATGGAGACGGCCGAGCCCAAGTTGAAGAAGCCCGACGCCAAGGCCGTCGAGCGCCACTGCTGCATCGCCCATTTCGCCGATCTCTACGACGCCCTAGCGGACCCCGCGAGCGATGGGCACGAGGGCGCCCAGCGCGAACTCTTCGAGCCTGTGTGGAGCGAGGAGAACACCTCTCTCGCTGTCACCTACCGTGGCTATCTGTTCAGGGTTGCGATGAGGATGGCCAAGTCTAAAGGCCTCACCCGGATGCCCAAGCTGGCGACGGCCGAGCTGGAGCAGCTCGCGGCCGATGCGGCGACAGCGGCTCTGACCAGCATCCGGCAGAACATCGCGTCCTGCCGCGATCGCGAGCTCTTCTGGGGTTGGGCGACGCGGATCGTGGAGAACGCCTTGCGAGACCAGTTGAGGCAACTGCGGCCTGAGGAGGTCGGCCCCGATGTGGAGCTGGTGGGCGGGGAAGAAGCAGAGGAGAAGGTTGCCGATGCTGTGAGCGTGAGGGAGGAGTTCGCCCGCAAGTGCCGTATCGGCAAGCTCAGCAGCGACCAGCGAGCGACGGTCTTCCGCTTTTTCTGGCATGAACAAACGGTCCCTGAGATCGCGGCAGAGCTCTCGAGGATGAAGGGTGCCGAAGTGACGGCGGCCGCCGTGTCTGTCTGGAAGTCGAGGGCGCTCAGGACCCTCGGTGAGAACCTGAAAGAGCGAGGGTTTCGCTAGTGTCGAGGACGCGGGCAGATGGATCATGACGCTGCAGCCGCCCTGCTGGGTGACCCGGCCGCTGTCATCAGCGACGCGGACTGGCTGGCCATCGAGGAGCACTTCGCCGTCTGCGACCGCTGTGGCACCGGCCCTGCGGCGCTGACGGCCGCCGTCCAGGGGGAGCTTAGCCTTATCCGATTCGGGCTCGAGGCTGGTCGGTCGCTCTTCCGGCCCTGGTGGCTTGGCGGCCCGATCGTTGGCCTGGTGATCACGGCCGGAATTCTGTCCTATCTGTTCTTCTCCGGTGGTGGAGCCCAGCCCGTGGTGCCAACGCCCACGCCGACACCCACGCCCACCGCGACGGCCACACCCACGCCCACGCCTACGCCTACACCCACGCCTACTCCTACACCCACGCCTACTCCTACGCCCACGCCCACGCTTAGCCTAACCCTCATCCCGCCCACTCCGACGCCGGAGCTGCCGAGTCCGACGCCCAGCCCTCCTGCTTCCGAGACTTCGACCCCGCTACCGCCAACCCCAGTGGCTACCCCGGCACCGCCCACCTTGAGCTGCGAGCCGGGCGGCTCGCCCGTGATGCCGTCCCCAGGAGGCGGCCGGGACCGGGCCCTGGCGGAGACCCTGTTGCAAGGAGTGAACCAGGCGCGGGCCAACAATGGCCTGGGTACGCTTATCGAGGATTCTGCCCTAACCCGAGCAGCGGAGGCCTTCTCAGAGTACCTGGCCCTTACCTGCCCCCAGTGTGACCCTCACCACGGGCGCCCCGAGAATGAGCTGTTGGCAGAGCGCCGCAAGAGGCTGGAAGACGCCGGCTATGTAAACTCGTGGACGCCCGGCGAGCTATGGATTCCGGGCTTCCTCTGGACATCGGCCCAGGAGCTGTGTAGGCAATGGGTCACCTCGGCGCTGCACGGCGCGATCATTCTGCGCCCGGACCTTCGCGAAGCCGGCCTGGGCTGCTACGTGCGGCGCGAGGAGCCGGGGTCTGAGCCCGCCGAGACCGGGAGCCAGTGCGAGGACACCATCGACAACGACGGCGACACTTGGGTCAACGATGGCTGCGCTCCCGTGGTCTGCATCCTATATGTTGCCCCCAGACCCTAGATAGCAGGGGCGCAGTGCGGCCCTTCCCCTGAACGCTCCATTTCGCTACGGCTTGCACGCAAGCCGCAACCTCCGCCGAAATTTTCCCTCTTCATCTGCAAGATTATCGCCCGCCTTCCGTCTGGTAATGACGAGTGGCAATGAGAGCTCCCCAGACAAGGAGGCGACCAATGCAAGACCTGACCCTCGCGCCGAGACTCAGTCTTCTGACCAGCGAAGAGCCAGACACCGCAATCATCGATGCCGAACCGCTCGAGCCTGTATCCCCTCCGTGCCAGACGTGCCAGGCATGTTGCCCACATCGCTGCCGTGCAGCCAGCCAGCGCCATCTAGTCGCCTCGGCGGGTGCGCTGTCGCGGCGATGCGACACTCCGTCCCTGGCGCTGGCTCGCGAGCGGGCGGTCACCTACTGGGAGAGGACAGAGAGCAGCATTCCCCTGCCCAATGTCGAGATACTCGATCGGCCTAGGGCGAACCCCAGCCCGGACCTCGCTGATGCCCCTGGACAGGCCGGCGGCGGGTTCGACATCGCCCGCCTCCGTGGCGCTCCCGATGCCACCCTGACGATCCTGTTCACCGACATCGAGGGCTCCACCGCCATGACTGAGCGCCTGGGTGACCAGCGCTGGCTGGAGGTCCTGCGCACCCACAACGCCACCGTCCGCGAGCAGGTGGCGGCCCACGGCGGCTTCGTGGTGAAGTCGCAGGGCGACGGCTTCATGATCGCCTTCTCCAGTGCCCGCCGCGCCCTCCAGTGCGCCATCGACATCCAGCGCGCCTTCGCCGAGCACAATGAGTCGGCGGAGACTCCCCTACGCGTGCGCATCGGGCTGAACGCCGGCGAGCCGATAGCGGAGGAGGGCGACCTGTTCGGGACGGCGGTGATCGTGGCGGCGCGCATCGCGGTGCAGGCGGCGGGCGAGGAGATCCTGGTGGCCAACGTCGTCAGGGAGCTTGCGGCGGGCAAAGGGTTCCTGTTCGCCGACCGTGGCGGCGTGGCCCTGCGGGGATTCGAGGACCCGGTGCGGCTGTACGAGGCACGATGGCGGGAGGAGAGCTAGGGGAGCCGCGCATTCAGTACGCCCAGACGGCCAGCACCGTGTACATCACTTTCTAGTTCCATGAGGACACCTGGATGCGGAGCCGACTAGCCGCCGATGGGACCCTCGCCAGGCTGATGCGGCTTCGCACACAGCGACGAACCTGAGATCGAGTCTTCCTTTCTTCGTGAGTTGACTCCGACACCGCGATCCGTTGATACTGTGGCTGGTCATCCTCGGGAGGGTTCAGGACCATTCCACCAACGGGAAAGGAGGTGAGAGCGATGACGCTGGTATCGCGATTCGGCTTTATCTGAGCCGGCGTGGGACGCCCTACGGGCGTGACGCAGGTACTGCGCCAGTCACTCGCTCGAATAGCCTCTTTTCCCGTCGCCCGCTAGCCGAACCTCTCGCTTCTAGGCAGCCTCTCCACCGCCTCCGGGCTAGAGCATAGCGATGGCTCGAGGCTTACCCGTGCGGTGCTCCGCGTCCCTGCTGCGCAAATCCGCATCCTGAGCAGCCTCTGCCCGACTCCAGGCAAGTTCCTGGCCGGCAGAGGCGTAACTAAGGAAGACAGAAGGAGGCCAACGTGGAAACGAAGCTTCAGAAGGGACACCTAGAGCTGGATGTCGCTCAGTTGCCCGAAGCCTTGGAATTCGGCGCCAAAGGGGTTTGGCAAGGCGGCTTGAAGATGCAAATTCGGGTTAGGGACCTGGCGCCCTTCGTGCTAGACGAGCCTAAAGAGATCGGTGGGGAGAATGCTGGCCCCGCTCCCCTGGAAACGCTGATGGCCGCCCACATCGAATGCACGGCGGTTACATTCATGGTCATAGCGGAAGAAATGGGCTTCGACTACTCCGGCCTGGAGATCGAGGCAGCGTGCGCCATCGACCCCAAGGGCTTCCTGGCCGTCGGCGAGGCCACTCCAGAGATCAAGGTCGTGACCACAAAGCTGGTGGTGGCGACCACAGAGCCGCCAGAGCGTCTGCAAGCAGTGCAGGCTGCCTACCGGCGCAGGTGCCCCGTGTACACAACGTTTCGGAGGGCCGGTGTGGAAATGAAAGACGTTTGGAAATCCCTGCCCTAGCGGCCGGCCGCCGCCCTCCCAACCCTGACCAAGCCCGACGCAAATTTTACTCCGAAGGGTCTTGACAAGCACGGGCGGACTGATTATCCTGGGGATAAAGTCTACTATTTCGATAGAGATT
>JAUYDU010000411.1 GCA_030691665.1 Chloroflexota bacterium | reverse complement strand
AACGGAGGAGGAAGCAAGCCATGTTGACCAAGATCAGCAACTTCGTGTTGCGGCTGGTGGCCCGCTTCCAGTCGGAGAAGGGGCAGGCCCTGACCGAGTACGGGTTGATCCTGGCCCTCATCGCGGTGGTGTGCATCGTCGCTCTGGGGGCCATAGGCGTGGCCATCGCAGGCTTCTTGGATGACATCGCCGCCGCGCTAGGCTAGGCGGCCAGAGCGGATCACAGCAACTGCAACTTGGCGCCGAGGCCCCCACCCCGCCTCCGCCGGAGGCGGGGTGGGGAGGCGCAAGCTGTGAGGAGCGGGGAGGCCAATGCTAGCCATCCTTAAGCGCAGTACCGGGCGTTCAGGAAGGGGGGAAGGTGGGCAGTCACTGGTGGAGTTCGCCCTGGTGGCGCCCATCTTCCTCCTGGTCCTGTTCGCCATCGTCGATTTTGGCATGGCCTTCCATGCCTGGATCACGGTGACCAACTCGGCGCGAGAGGGGGCCCGTGTGGGGGCGGTGCGCGCCGACGCTGCCACCATCGAGCAGCGGGTGCGCAGCACAGCGGACACCCTGGATCAGGCGAACCTTACTGTCAGTGTCCAAGGGGCACAAGGGCAGCCGGGGCAGTCGGTGGTGGTGGCTGCGCAGTACGACTATCCCCTGATCACCCCCCTGGCTGACCTGCTGAACCTGGTCAGCGGGGGCGCAATTCCTACCACGTTCAACTTAGATTCCACGGCGGACATGCGATTGGAGTGAGGGGCGTCATGTTAAGGAAATTGCTGAGCAAGGTTCGTGAGGAGCGGGGCCAGGGTCTTGTCCTGGCGGCGCTGGCAATGGTGGTTGTGTTGGGCTTCACAGCGATGGCAGTGGACGTAGGCATGTTCATGCACGAGAAGCGTCAGCTTCAGAACGCCGCCGACGCCGCCGCCCTGGCCGGCGCCCAGGATCTCCCAGTCTCGCCGGCAGACGCGGTCGCCAACGCCACCACCTGGGCCCAGCAGAACGGCATCGGGCCGGGCGAGTTGGAGGCGGTGACGGTAAGCATGACTTACGCTACTGACGACACTATCACTGTCCAGGTAAAGCGCGATGTGCCCTGGCTGTTCGCCCGTGTGCTGGGCTTCACCAGCGACACCATGCGCGCCGACGCTACCGCGCGCGTGGGCTCGCCGGCCTGGGCGAGCAACGTCATGCCCTTCTCCCTTAAGGAGAGCGTTCAGGCGAGTGTCACCTACGGCCAGGAAGTGATCCTTAAGTTCAGTGCGGGAGATAAGGAAAACGGGCCCCAGTGCAACAACAGTACCGACGACGACGGCGACACCAAGGTGAACGACGGGTGCCCCGTCCGTGACGGCGCGCCGGAGAGCGGAGCTCAGTGCGACAACGCCGTCGACGACGACAGTGACGGCAGCGTGAACGACGGCTGCCCGGACGCCGGCGCTTCTGGCGACTTCGGCCTGCTGGACCTGGGAGGGGGCCAGGGCTGCGACGCCTACCGCGACAACATTGTCAACGGGGCGGAGGTGGCCGTGAACTCGACGGTTCCTTCGGAGCCGGGCAACTGTGTGGGCCCAACGGAGCAGGGGCTGGAGACGCGCCTGGAGGGGACCAGCACTGCCTGTGACACCTTTGAGGAGACCTTCCAGCTGGTGGATGGCGCTTGGCGCTTTGCCAACAACGAGTGCGACCCGTGGGAGGCCGACGGTGCCGGAAGCAAACGGGTGGTTCTTGTTCCCGTGATCAGCGACACCGACCAGGGCAAGAGCTACGTTACGGTCTATAGCCTCGCGTTGGTTTATCTAACCAACGAAGCCACCGACAACATCTGCCCCACCGGTAACGAATGCGACGTCAAAGGGATCTTTGTTAAGGCATACGATGACATCGGTGTCCTGATGGGCGCTCTGGATCCCAACAGCGACATTCGCTTCGCGCGGCTGGTGGAATAGGCCAGGAGTGGCAATAGTTGGTAACGGGCTGCTCGATTGGCGCGTCTATTCAGTGTGGGCGGTCGTTATGGGGCCGCTCAGGCTTGAAGCCTCGCCAGCTGGCGAGACGTCGCTAAAGTAGCCGACAAGAGGGGAGAGCCATGATTCGGAACCATGCGCTTGGGGTCAGAAGCAACAAAGTGGTCTTATTGCTGGCCCTTTTCCTGGGCCTTATTGGCGCTGTCCTGGTCTACGTGTTTCTGAGCCAGGCGGGGGGTGGTGAGGGGGGCGGCGCGTCAGCCACCACCAAGCCGGTGGTGGTGGCCAAGGAGGATATTCCCGCCGCCACCCGGATCACTGCCAGCATGGTGGAGGTCAAGCCGCTGTCGACGGACGTCGTGCTCCCCGCCGCCTTCACGTCTACTGAGGGCGTGGTGGACAAGGTGGCGCGCTATCCGATAACGGCCGGGGAGCAGGTCCTGAGCGACAAGCTGGTGACCAGCACCCTGGAAGTGGGCGAAGGGGCGAAGACCACGCCCTTCTCCTTAACCGTTCCCTCGGGCAAGCGGGCGGTGGCTGTGAAGGTCGAGCAGGCCATTGGGGCGGGCGGCATGATCCTGCCCGGCGACTCCGTAGATGTGATAGCCGTCTTTCCCAAGATGGACGATCAGGTTCCTGTCCGCTCGCCGACGGCAATGACCGTGCTCCAGAACGTGGAGGTGCTGGCCATAGACCAGAACATCGGCAAAGTGGTGGTGGAGACGGCCGACGGAGCCACTCCGGGCAGCGGGTCCGAGAGCTCGGCGCAGAGAGTGGTCACTGACTCCGAGCCCAATCCGGAGGCGGTGACCGCCACGCAGGCGCAGACGCCGCAGCAGACGCAGAACCACACATTGGCCGAGGGGTGTGCCGACCAGGGCAACGGCTACCTGCGCCTGGCCCTGCGGTCCTTCGGGGAGAAAGAAACGCCGTCTGTGCAACCGCTGTGGCTGAGGGACGGCGGGACCGCGGATGACTGCCCCAGCCTGCTCGCTAGGGGAAGCTAATGGCGAGAAACCCCAAGGTCATCATAATCGACCAGGACCCGAACACCCGGGCGGAGAGCCAGCGGATGCTGGCCCTGTCTGGGTTCGCGGTGATGGGGGCCGCCGGCTACGGCATGGAGGCGATTACCCTGGCGCGAGAGACGGCACCGGAGGCGGTGGTGATCGCTCTGGAGGAGCCGATCGCTCGCTCCTTGCAGACCATCGAGGCGGTGGCCGACGTTCTCCCTCAGACGCCCATCGTCGCCTACTCCTCCATCAGCGACCCGAGCGTTATCCGGCGGGCGATGCAGATAGGGG
>JAUYDU010000333.1 GCA_030691665.1 Chloroflexota bacterium | reverse complement strand
GCCAACGCCGAGGCCGGCTTCGTGGCCCTTTCCCTGGCCGTCGCTGCCCCCGACGTGACCTACGTGCTGGTCGATGCCAGCCTGCACCAGCCCATCCGCCAGGCCCTGGCGGTGGTCGCAGCCACGAAGCACGAGGACCTGGCCCGCCGCTTCATCGTCTTGCTGACCGGCCCCCAGGGGCGGGCGATACTGGAGAAGTATGGGTTCTCCGTCTCCAAGGAGGAGTGAGGGATGTTTGACATCGACCTTTTCCCCCTGCGTCTGTCTCTCCAGGTGGCCGGCCTGGCCACGGCTATCTGCCTCGTCGTCGGGGTGGCCCTGGCCCGCCTCCTGGCCCGGCGGCGCTTCTGGGGGCGAGATATCCTTTCGGCCTTGGTCACTCTGCCCCTGATCCTGCCTCCCACCGTTCTGGGCTACTACCTCCTGCAGGTACTGGGCCGCCGCACCGCCGTCGGCGCGTTCCTGGAGGACGTCTTCGGCATCCAGATCGCCTTTGCCTGGGAGGGGGCAGTGCTCGCCTCTACGATCGTCGCCCTCCCCCTTATGGTGCGCTCCGCCCAGGCGGCCTTCGAGAGCGTCGACCCCTCCCTGGAGAACGCCGCTCGCACCCTCGGCCGCTCCGACCTAGGGGTGTTCTTCACCATCACCCTCCCCCTGGCCTGGCAGGGCGTCGCTGCCGGAACGGCCCTGACCTTCGCCCGCGCCATCGGCGAGTTCGGCGCCACCATCATGCTGGCCGGCAACATCCCCGGCAAGACACAGACCATGTCCGTGGCCATCTACGACGCCTGGCAGTCGGGCGACGCCGCCCTGGCCAACGCCCTGGTGGGCATCCTCACCGTGACCTCGGTGCTGAGCCTGCTGGTAATCGGCCGCCTGGTGAGGGTGCCGCGCTGGTAGGCCTGTCTGCCGTAGGCGGGGCCTGCCCAGAGCCCGACCTTCGGCGGGCGGATCTGCCTTCGGCGGATGTCGAAGGGGAGCCATGCTACACGTAGACGTCCAGAAGCGTCTCGGCGGCTTCGAGCTGACCATGGCCTTCGCGGCCGGCGACGAGATCGTCGTCCTCTTCGGCCCTTCCGGCGCGGGCAAGAGCCTCACCCTCCAAACGGTGGCGGGGCTCGTCCGTCCCGACCGGGGCACCATCTCCCTGGGCGGCGAGACGCTGTTCGACGCCAGGCTGGGCCTGAATGTGCCGCCGCAGAGGCGACGCATCGGCTACGTGCCCCAGGCCTACGCCCTCTTCCCCCACCTGACGGTGACCCAGAACATCGCCTACGGCATCAGCAGCCTCCCTCGCCCCCAGCGGGCGCAGCGGGTGCAGGAGATGATCGATCTCCTGGGCCTGCACGGCCTGGAGGAGCGCCGGCCCGGCCAGCTCTCCGGTGGCCAGCAACAGCGAGTGGCTCTGGCCCGAGCCCTCGTCTTCCGCCCCCGCCTCCTCCTCCTGGACGAGCCCTTCGCTGCCCTGGACGAGGCCATCCGGGCGACCCTGCGTCAGGAGCTGCTGGACGTTCGGCGCCAGCTTCACATGACCACCGTCCTGGTCACCCACGACCTGAAGGAAGCCTTCGCCCTCGGCGACCGCATCGCCGTCCTGGACAGCGGCCGCATCCTCCAGCAAGATGCCCGCGATGAGGTATACTATCGCCCTCTCAGCCGCCGCGTAGCCGAACTAATCGAGACCCGCAACATCCTGCGGGGCACCGTCCTGGGCTCGGACCGGGATGCCCTCCATCTGGACTGGCGGGGCCATCTGATCAAGGCGTCGCCCCAGCCCTTGCCCAAAGAGCCTGCCTTGAGCCTGTCGAAGGGGCAGCCGGTGGACTTCTGCATCCGCGCCAGCCAGGTGACCATCGTGCGGCCGGGCCGCCCGACCAGGGGAGCCGAGCGGGAGAACCTGCTCCACGGTCGCGTCGTCCGCGAGGACCTGGGGGCCGAGAGCTACCTCCTCTTCGTCGCTATAGCCGACTCCCCCCAGCCCCCCGACCTCCAGATCGAGCTCCCCATCAACGTCTACTATCGTCTGAACCTGGACACGGACAAGGAGGTGGTCGTCTCCCTCAAGCGGGAGGCCATCCACGTGATGGCAGTGGACGCCGCCTAGCGCCCCATGGGGTCGAGGGCATCCCGCAGGCCATCGCCCAGGAAGGTGAAGCAGAGCATCAGCACGGCGATGGTGGCGGCGGGGAAGACCACGATCCAGTAGTTCACCTCGATAAAGGCGTAGCCTTCGTTCACCAGCGTGCCCAGGCTGGCCGTGGGCGGCGGCAGGCCGATGCCGATGAAGGCCAAGACCGCCTCGGCGAAGATGGCCAGGGGGATGCCGAACACCACGGCCACGATGACCGGGCCCAGGGTGTTGGGCAGCATGTGCTGGAAGACGATGCGGAAGGGGGAAGCGCCCATGGCCCTCGCCGCCAGCACGAAGTCCCGCTCCTTCAGGGAGAGCATCTGGCCCCGCACCAGGCGGGCAACGGTCACCCAGGCCACAAAGGCGATGGCAAAGATGACCAGCAGCCGCTGGGAGGCGTCGTGCCCCACCCCCGGCAGGTCGCGGCCGAAAAACACAGACCGCAAGAGGATGATGGCCAGCAGGTCGGGGAAGGCGTAGGCCAGGTCCGTAATCCTCATCATGATGTTGTCCAGCAGCCGCCCGCCCAAGGCCGCTGCCCCCCCTACCGTGAGCCCGATGACAAGGACGATGGCCTGCACACCCAGGCCCACCTGTAGGGAGATGAGCAGCCCCTCCAGCACCCGCGACCAGTTGTCGCGGCCCAGGCTGTCGGTGCCGAAGAAGTGGGCTGCGCTTGGACCCTCGTTCACGACGTCGAAGTCCTGGGCCGACGGACGGTAGCGCTGCACCACATCGGTATAGTTGCCCAGCACCGCCAGTATGGCGATCGCCGTCAGGAGTATGAGGGCCGCCATCGCCAGCCGGTTGCGGATGAGACGGCGGAAGGCGTCGGACCACAGGCCCCGTTCCCGCCGGACCTCGAATTCGGGGAACGCCTCCAGGGTCGGTGCGGCCTCGGCTCTCTCCATGGCTCAGCTCATCTGTACCTGATCCGCGGGTCTACTGCGGCGTAGAGGACATCCACCACCAGGTTGGCGACGGCGATGATAGCGGCGTAGAAGAGGACGATACCCATGATCATGCCGTAGTCGCGCACGAAGACGGCATCGACGAAGCGGCGCCCTACCCCCGGTATAGCGAAGATGCGCTCGACGATGAACGAGCCGGTGATGAGGAAGGCGAAGATAGGCCCGGCTACCGTCAGGATGGGCACCAAGGCGTTCTTCATGGTGTGTCGCAGGACCACCACGTATTCGGCCAGGCCTTTAGCCCGGGCCGTGCGGATATAGTCCTGGCGTAGGACCTCCAGCATGCTGGCCCGCGTGATGCGGGCGATGTAGGCCGCCGGCAGGGTCCCCAGGGACACCACAGGGATGACCATCTTGCGGTAGTTGCCGAACTCCCAGCCCAAGACGTCGAACCAGCCCAGTTTCACCGAGAAGATGATGATTAGGAAGACGGCGATGATGAAGCTGGGCATGGCAGCCCCGGCCGTGGCGAAGAACACGCCCAGATAGTCCCCCATCTTATTCTGGTTAAGCGCGGCGATGGCTCCCAACGTCATGCCGAAGACGACGGCGTACAGGAAGGCGACCACCCCCAGCTGGGCGGTGACCTTCCATCCGTCACGGATGAGATCGGTAACCGGCTGGTTAGCGCTGCGAAAGGAGAGGCCGAGGTCGCCATGCGCCAGGTCCCAGAAGAACAGGCCGTATTGCTCATGCAGCGGCTTGTCCAGGTTGTACTTCCTGTTCAGGTTCTGCATGACGGCCGGGGGCAGCTCTCGCTCCCGGTCAAAGGGGCCGCCGGGAACGGCGTGCATCAGGAAGAAGGTGATGGTCGCCACCGCCCACATCACGGGGATGATCCAGAGAGTCCGCCTGATGATGTAGCCGGTCATCTCCTATCCAGTATCGGCGCTTTCGGCGTGATGGGAAAGAGTGAGATGCGGAGGCCCGCCCATAGCGGGCCTCCGCATCGTATCCAGACTCTTGTCGCTGCCCTTTACTTGGAGCGGCCCCAGGCCTCCGCCGCCCAGTCTCCCGCCATCGATCCGTCCTGGCCCGTGATGTTCTCCTTCATGCCCACAACGTAGTCGTGGATGAGGTAGTGGTCGTTCTGGTGGAAGTAGGGGGCGATGCCGCAGATCCGCGTGGAGATCAGCTTGTTGGCGTCCTGGTACTGCTTGAGCCGCTCCGTGTTGTTGGTGTTGAAGTGGGCCTTCTCGATCAGGTCGTCGATCTCCGGGTCGCTGCAGTTGTAGTTGTTGAGGGTGCCTCCGGTGTCGTACAGGCCCACGATCCAGTTCTCCGGGTCGGGGTAGTCCTGGATCCAGCCGCCGGGAAACAGCTCGAACTGCTGGTCGGTGAACCGCTTGGAGCGCGTGGCCGAGTCCACCACCTCTTGCTCGAGGTCGATGCCCAGGTTGGTCTCTAACTGCTCCACCAGGAACTCGCCGGCCTTCTTGCACGACGGCGTGTCGCAGGTGAGGATGGTGAGGGTAGGGAAGCCCGCTCCATCCGGGTAGCCGGCCTTCTTCAGGTGCTCCTTGGCCGAAGTCACGTTGAACCCGATCTCCGCCGCGTAGGCGTCGGGCTCGGGGCCGCCGGTCACTGCCGGCAGCCAGGTCGTGGTGGGCTCGTTGCCGCCGCCGTACACCACCTCGTTCAGCTTCACCCGGTCGATGGCCTGCGACAGGGCCAGGCGGACCTCCAGCTTGTCCAGGGGCGGCACCTTGAGCTGCATCTCCAGGCCGCGGGTGGAGGGCTTGATGGACTTGACGTACTCCTTAGGGTACTGGGCGGCGATGGCGGCCAGCTGCGTCTGGTCAACGTTGGCGAAGTCCAGCTCGCCGGTGCCGAAGGCCCTGTTGGCCTGGGCCAGGTCGTCGATGAACTTGATGGTCAGTTTGGTCAGCGTGGGCTTCACGCCGGCAGGGGCCGCCCAGTTGGGGTTGGGGGCCAGGTCTACCGAGGCCTGCGCCGTGTAGTTGGTGAGGATGTAGGGCCCGTTGTAGGCCAGCTTGGCCGGGTCCGTCGGCCAGTCATCGCTGGTGGACGTGAAGAGGTGCTTGGGCGCCGGGAAGGTCATCCACAGCGAGAGGATGATGGTGAAGGTGGGCTGGGCCTGCTCGAGCTTGATCTCGAGGGTGGTGTCGTCCACCGCCTTCACGCCGATGGCGTCCTCCAGGGCCTGGTCGAAGCCCGGCTTGTTGCCGTAGTGGGCAGCGCAGCCCACGATGCTGGCGTCGATGATGTACTCGTACTCGCCGGCGACAACGGGGTTGCAGGTCCGCTTGATGCCGAACTCGAAGTCGGCCGCCGTCAGCGGCTGGCCGTCCGACCACTTCAGCCCTGACCTAAGCTTGATCGTGTAGGTCTTGCCGTCGGCGGAGATCGTCGGCAGGGCAGCGGCCATGGACGGCTGAGGCGCGTTGTCCTTGTCCAGGGCGTACAGGCCCCGCCACAGCATCCGGTGCAGGGAGATGTCCTGGGCGAAGCTGGAGAAGTGGGGGTCCAGGGAAGCGAACTCGAAGCTCTGCACCGTCAGCGTGCCGCCCTGGATACGTTGGCCGGCCGCGGCTGTGGGTGTCCCGGTGACCGCCGGCTCCTCCTCCTCGCAGGCGACCGCGAGCACCGCCAGGGCTGCCATCAGGGCGGCCAAGAATAGGCCTAGCTTGAGCCTTTTTGCTAACATGATTACACTCCTCCCTTGAATACTACTCCCCTCTCTAGCACACATCGGAGGTTTTTGCAACCCATTTTGCCCAAAACAGGCGGCCTTTTTCGCGTCCTGTCGGCGGCAAGATCCGGGGCGCCCCACACCGAGGCGACCCTCCCATCATCCCTATATCGCCTGGATCTGGCGGATGATCTCCTTCAGCCGCTCCCT
>JAUYDU010000285.1 GCA_030691665.1 Chloroflexota bacterium | reverse complement strand
GCCAGGACTTTGTCCGATATGCCGGTTAGGGCGCCTTCGATGGGCTGTTGCGGCCCCGTGTAGCAGGCGTCGTTCCAGCCTTGCACCAGAGAGACGGTGCCAGATGGAGGCGGGCCGGGGAACAGGTCCGGCCCGAACCCGGCGAAAATGGCGTCGGTATCGCCTTCGTAGGCGTCGGAGGTGATGCCGGCCACCACCACGATGGGCTGATCGGAGGTGATGGTTGCCGCGCCCTGGAAGTTGGCTGGCAGAAGTGGGTCGAGGTGGTGGGAGAAGGTCTTGGAGGCGGTCACGCTGTCGCTGAAGCTGACGGAGCCGCCGGGCAGTCCGCTGCCGTGGTAGGTGATCTGGATGTTGGCGGTGCCGCCGTGGGCGACCTGGACGCGGAACCAGGAGTTCCAGCCGTCGGCGTCTGCCAGCGGCCCCTTGAAACCAAAGTCCTTGTAGACCACCGGCAGCCAGACGCTGGTTGAGGCCGTCGAGTCGGGGATGGCGGTAAAGGTGCCGAAGCTGGCCTTATCCAGGAAGGACCAGGCCATCGTGTCCACCACCGCTATCGGCTGGCTGGCGGTGATGACGGCCGTGCCGGCGAAATTGTCGGGTAGCCCGTCCTCGAGGGCCTGGGAGACGCTGGCGGAGGCTTGCATGCTAAACGTCTTCTTGAGGGAGCCGCCAGGGCCGGGGAGGCGGCTGTCGCAGCAGTAGGTGACGTTCACTGTGGTGGCCTTGTCGGGGTCGGCGCCGCTGATCTGGTATTGGGTGTTCCAGCCGTTGCCTTCGCCGAAGTTCTTGTATATCAGGGGCAGGAGGACGGTGGTGGAGAGGTCGCTGGTGCCGGAGGGATTCCAGCCCAGGCCCTTGTAGGAGGCGAAGTTGGCCCGCTCGCTGTTGAAGATGTCGGCGGTGGCGGCCAAGAGCTCTCCGCTGACCGAGGGCTGGCCGGTGGCCGTCACGAGCTCGATTATGAGGGAGCCCTCGAACTGGTCGGGCAGTTGGCCGCTCATGTCGGCCTGGTTGCGCAACAGGGTGCCCTGGGGAGGCAGCGCCAAGCCGCCGCCGGGGCACGCCGGCGTGGGGGCGGCCCCCGGCGAGGGCTCCGTGAAGGCCACCGTGCCGTCGAGCTGGCGATAGGTCATGCGCACGCAGGCGGTGGCGGTGGTGCTCACGTTCTGGAGGGCGAAGCGGGTGTTCCAGGCACCGTTCAGGCCGAAGCGGCTGTAGATGACGGGCAGGTAGATGCGGCTGAAGCCGTTGGAGATGCCGTTGTCGGCTCCCACGGATAGCTCGTCGCCCCGCTCGATGTACTTGAGGATGATGGTTCGTATGGCTTGATCGGCGGTGACCACGGCCGAGCCAGCGAAGCCGTGGGGCAGGCCAGCCTCGTCGGCCTGGTCGAAGACGGCGGAGGCTCCGGCGGCCAGGCTCTGGACGGTGTCCTGGGCGACGCGCTCGCCGTCGGGGTCGTAGTAGTCGACCACGACCTTAGCGGCAGAGAGGCCGGCGTTCTGCACCGAGACCGAGGTGTTCTCCACCCCCAGGGTGTAGGACTGTCCGCCTACGGCGGAGGCTAGGGAGCGGCTGGTGGGGCGCGCCTCGAGGGCGCGGGGGGCATCGAGGAGAGCCAGGATAGTGAGCAGGGATACGAAGGCGGCGAAGCCTGTGCCGGCCCAGAGCCACCCCCTCATGCCCTCTGCGTCATCCTTCGGCAAGCTCAGGACAGGTTCCTTCTCTCACACTCTAGCTCAAGTTCCTATCGTAGCGGGGCGGCGGTAGGAAGTCAATTTGAAGGGGCCTGCGCAGGGCTGAAGCGGGCAGGGCTGAAGCCCTGCAGCTACGGCTTAGGCCCCGCGGCGGGCAGGGCTCAAGCCCTGCAGCTACTCTATGAATCTCGTTACTCGGCGACGCCCTCGCGACGGGCGGCTCGAGCCTCCTGGGCGGCGGCCGTGTCGAGCTGCTGGAAGGCCTGGTGGGCCGCCCCCGCCAGCAGGCCGGCGTCGGACGAGAGGGCCAGCCAGAGGAACCCCTCGGCGATGCGCTGGTTGACGGCCTGGACGCTGCCGCAGTGAATGCCCACCGGCAGGCCCAGGCGCTTGCCGGCCTCCAGGACGCGGGCCACCGCCGCCTGGTGCTCCGGATGGGGGTTGTCCAGGCCCAGGGGTAGGCCCATCGACGCTGCCAGGTCGTTGGGGCCGATGAAGACGGCGTCGATGCCCGGCGTGGTCATGATCTCCTCGGCGCGGGCCACGGCATCGATGTGCTCGATCATGGCGATGACGGCGATCTCCTCGTTGGCGCGGTCGGTGTAGTCCGGCCCGCCGTAGAGGTGGCCCCGCAGCGTGCCGATGCCGCGGATGCCCTGGGGCGGGTAGCGGCAGGCCTGGGCCGCCTGCTCGGCCTCGCCTCGATCCTTGACGTTAGGGATGACCACGCCGTAGGCGCCGATGTCCAGAACCCGCTTGATGATCTGGGGGTCGTTCCAGGGCACTCGCACCATGGGAACCGTATCGGTGGTGGCGATGGCCTGGAACAGGGCCTGGGCGTCGGCCAGGTCGATGGCGTTGTGCTCCATGTCCACCGTCAGCCAGTCGAAGCCGACGTGGGCCAGGATCTCCGCCGCCAGGGGGTCTCCCAGGGACAGCCACGTCCCTACCGACGGCTGGCCCTGCCGCCACTGCTGTTTCACCTTGTTCGGTCGCATTTCGATGACCTCCTCTCGCGGAGAGTCCAACGGTTGCGCCAGTAGCATAGCGGTTGGCGCCGGCAGGGGCTACCTCGCGTCGGTGCGATGGGCTATGATGGCAGCGCTATCGCCATGGACGCGCCGCGCCGATTTCTGGTAGTCCACGCCGACGCTGCCCCCGGCCAGGACTTCTCGGAGGAGCTGGCCCAGATGGCGGCTCTGGAGGTGGACTTCCAGGCGACGAGGGCTTCCCGCCAGGAGGAGCTCACCGCCAACCTGGGGGAGGCCGATGTGGTGCTGGTGAGCGGGGCGGCCATCACCCGGCGGGTGATCGAGGGGCTGAGGCGCTGTCGCGCTATCGTCCGCTACGGCGTGGGGGTCGATAACGTGGACCTGGAGGCGGCCAGGGAGCATGGCATCGTGGTCGCCAACGTGGTGGACTTCTGCACGGAGGAGGTCTCTAACCACGCCCTGCTGCTCCTCCTGGCCTGCGCCAAGCGCCTTCTGCCTCTGGACCGCGACGTGCGGGAGGGTCACTGGCGCCGCACTTCGCTCCGGGGCATGCCGACGATCTTCGGCCAGACCCTGGGCATTATCGGGCTGGGGTGCATCGGGCGGGCGCTGGCGCGCAAGGCCCAGCCGCTGGGGCTTTCGCTGATCGCCAGCGATCCGTACGTCGAGCCCGAGGTGGCGGAGCAATGCGGCGTGCGCCTGGCGCCGCTGGAGGAGCTCTTGCGTCATTCGGACTACGTTTCGGTGAACGCGCCGCTGACGGCGGAGACGCGCCAGCTCATCGGTGCCAGGGAGCTGGCCCTGATGAAGCCTACCGCCGTCCTGATCAACACGGCGCGGGGGACGCTGGTGGACGAAGGGGCGCTGGTGGAGGCGCTCCGCCGGAGGCGGATCGCGGGGGCGGGCCTTGATGTCTTTGAAGAGGAGCCGCTTCCGGCCGATAGCCCTCTCCGCCAGCTCGACAATGTGATCCTGACCCCGCACACCGCGGGCGTTTCTGAGGCCTCCGTCAAGCTGCTGCGAGCGGAGGTGGGACGGGCCGCCGCCGACGTGCTGGCCGGCCGCTGGCCGCGCCACGTGGCCAACCTCGGCGTGCGGCCGCGGGTGGGGCTTGCGCCAGAGGCGCATCTGCCTCCGGCTGAGGCCGGGCGGGAGGAGGGCGAGGTCTGAGCGCGTCAGGTGGGCCGTCCCCAGGAGGTAGGCATGAGCGAGCGCATTGGCTTCATCGGGTTGGGAATCATGGGTCGGCCCATGGCCCGCAACCTGCTGCGGGCTGGCTATCCGCTGACGGTCTGGAATCGCAGTCGGCCGGGGATCGACGAGCTGGTCAGCGAGGGCGCG
>JAUYDU010000282.1 GCA_030691665.1 Chloroflexota bacterium | reverse complement strand
GCGCTTCACACCCGGCCTGGCCCTCACCTACAAGATGGACTCCACGCCGGGCCGCCACACCCAGGGCGGCGAGCTGGTGGGGCCGCTGGGAGTCAAGCTGCCGGGCAGCGAGTTGCCCAAGTACCAGTACTCGGGCAAGGCCGAGATGCACGCGAAGCAGATGGAGCTGGTGCATGTGCTCAACGCCACCGGCGGCTGCCTCTTCGCCTACATCTCCTACCCGGTCCAGTACATGGCCGACTTCCTTACCGCCATCACCGGCAACGAGTACTCGCTGGACGACCTCTATGTGGCGGGCGAGCGCATCGCCAACCTGCGCCACGCCTTCAACCTGCGGGAGGGGCTGAACCCGCTGGAGTTCCAGCTCCACGGCCGCCTCACGGGCAACCCACCCCTCATCGCCGGCAACCTGCGCGGCGTGACGGTGGACGCCGATACCATGGTCCGCGAGTACTGCGAGGCGATGAAGTGGAACACCGAGACCGCTCGGCCCGACCCCCAGCGCCTGCGCGAGCTGGGCCTGGAGGACCTGATACCCGATGTGGCTGTGGCCGGTTAGCAACGGCTGGCCAAGGATGCCCAGCGAAGGGGGGGCGGCCCTCCAGGCGGGCCCCCCCCCCCTGGTTTTCCTCACACTGGCGTAATGGCTACATGCTAAGGGCCAAAGGCAATTGATGTGGGCCCGAGAGCACAGGAACGTTTCCTGACTCTCCGCGGCGAGCCCATTCTAAATCGCGACCCATCAGAAGTTCGGTCATCTCTGCGTGATGTGTATTCATCATGGAGACGGTCTGAGTATCGAATCCATGTCTATGTGCCAATTGCAGGACCTTTTCGTCGTTGTCGTAGGTCATCAGGAAGTCGCCAACAAGTCCTGCTGTGATTCTGAACAGTTCTTCATGGTCAAGCTGACTATGCGTGTAGAGCCGTGTTCCAGCCTTCTTCTCTGAGGCAGTATATGGAGGGTCAATGAAGAAGACTCCATCGCGCCTGTGCGCGTTTTGCCGTATGACCTGGAGGCCATCGCCCTTGATAAAGCGGATCCTGTCCCTGATTGAAGCAATACCAAGGATGCGTTTCTTGAGAGTGTTGGGATACCAGCGTGACCTTATCCCCTTTCCATTCTCGCCGTACTTCAACAGGCCGCTACCTGCGGCCAAGATGCCTCCATGGTAGACGCGGTTCTTCAACAGCGTCTGAAACGCTTTCTCCTTCAAGTTTTTGGGGGGGCCCGCTAGCTCTGCTTTAACCGACTCAAGAGTGAGGTCAAACGATGCCACCCTATTCGCCAGCCATTCGTTGTCTTCCCCTAGGATTGTCTGCCAGACAGCGCCCACTTGTTCATCCAACTCCACCATCGTCACCGTCCGAGCCAGTTGCTCGAAGGCAACAGTTAGACCCACTATCCCGCCACCAGCAAAAGGCTCAATGAATTCGTTGGGCCTTTCTGAGAGAGCGCCTAGCCACTGCCTTATGCGAGGTACAAGCCACGTCTTCCCACCAGGATACCGGAAAGGACTCAGTTGGCGCACACTGGCCACATTCACGACCCCCATGCCAGGAGCGTCTGCGGTGGTGTACATCTCGGTCATCTGCTCACAATGGACTATCTATAACTGGAGCATCAGGTGGGTTTGCCTCTTCCAACTTCTCGTCCAGTTTTATCTGGAGGTATTTGATGAACACCGCTTCTTCACCAGCTTCAGGCTTCGTTATTTGGTCCAACGCGGTCTGAAACTGTGTGTAAACGGTTTTGTCTCGCTCCAACACGTAGCGTTTGTGTCTCGCGTTGTACATGAGATTATAGACCATCCAAGCTATATCGGCATCTGCTGGATCAACTTCGTCAAGCTTGGGAAGAGTGTCGTAGAAGCTCTTTCCCAATGCCACGGCAGTTTTCTTATGCCAAGCGTTAAGAATGCCTCCCTTGAAAATGAGCTGTGGAGCTAGACGCTTACGAGAAGATGACAGATAGTCCGGGCGTGGATAGCCGGGGCTGTCATGCCAGTCCATGGCAGTCCGAGTATCTGGATCCTTCATGTAGTACTCGAAAGGCTGGCGCACGTTCCCTGAGATATAGACAGCCTGTACCTCTAGCGCACCGAAGTCGAGGATGTGACCTCGTTCATCGTACGACACCAATACCACATCTATGTTCCCTGCAGACTTGCCGTGCCTGTCCTTCAGTTGAACCTCGGTCAGTGATGTCCAAGCGGTATTTGCGGGAAAGAAGAACTCGGAGGCGTCCTCTGCAATAACCCACTGCTCACGAAACCGTATCGGGCACGTGATTGCCAGCCGATTGTCGTCGAATATGCTGCATACTCCCAAGGGGTTGTCAGCTTTGTCCTTTGTGCAACTGGGCACTCTGTTATTGAAGGGACACAGCTTATTCTTCCGATACCGCTTGGCAGTCTTGGACAAGTTGTGCGTGGGGAACCCGAAGACCTCAGCAAGCGGATGGGGTGGGCGCGGCTGTGTCGGCATCTGCGGTCCTTCACTCGTGGGCTATGGGTATCTTACCACGTCGTGCTGGAGCAAACGGAGGAGCGTTCAAGCCTGATAACGAAGTATCAACGCCTGCATTGGAGCAGGCAACCGGGGGGCGGTATAATGATGGGTGCATTTGTGTCCTAAACTCCACTGCGAGGAACCGTATGAAGCTGGTCATTACCATCCCCGCCTACAATGAGGAGCGCACCATAGCCAAGGTGATTGCCGAGATTCCCCGTTCCATCCCTGGCATAGACAGCGTCGAGGTTGTGGTCATCAACGACGGCTCCAGCGACGCCACCGTGGCGAAGGCCACCGAGGCCGGCGCAGACCAGGTGGTGAGCTTCAAGCGCAACATGGGCCTGGCCACCGCCTTCCGCGTGGGGCTGGAGACGGCGCTGGCCCGCGGCGCCGACATCATCGTCAACACCGACGCCGATTTCCAGTATGACCAGACACAGATACCGGACTTGGTGGCGCCCATCCTGGAGGGCAGGGCGGACATCGTCCTCGGCTCCCGCTTCGCCGGACAGATTGAGTCCATGCCGCTGAGCAAACGGATGGCCAACCAGCTCGTCAGCTTCATCGTGCGGCGCTTCTCAGGGCTGCCCATATCTGATGCGCAGACTGGCTTCCGCGCCTTCACCAGCGATGCTGCTATGCAGCTCCATATCACAGC
>JAUYDU010000262.1 GCA_030691665.1 Chloroflexota bacterium | reverse complement strand
AGGTCGAGGCGCCGCTCGTCAATGTCCACCAGGATGAGATCGTTCTCCTCCACAGCGGCGATGGGGCCGCCTGCCGCTGCCTCTGGCGAGACGTGGCCGATGGCCGGCCCGCGCGACGCCCCCGAGAAGCGGCCGTCGGTGATCAGGGCCACCTTAGTGGCCAGAGCGGGGTTGGAGGCGATGGCCTCGGTCACGTAGAACTGCTCGGGCATGCCGGAGCCGGCTGGCCCCTCGTAGCGAATGACCACGGCGTCGCCGGGCTGGATGCGCCCCTGGAAGATGGCCTGGAGGGCGTCGTCCTGGCGCTCGAACACCCGGGCTCGCCCTACGAAGCGGCTCAAGGAGGAGTCGACGGCGCTGCGCTTGACCACCGCGGTATCCGGTGCCAGGTTGCCGCGCAGGATAGCGATGGCGCCTTGCGGCCGCAAAGGGTCGCTCACCGGCCGAACCACGTCCCTCACCTGGAGGCCGCGGGCGGCCAGATAGCGGGGCATCTGCTCGAACCAACCTGCCTTCTCCAGCGCCTCCAGGTTCTCGCCCACCGTCCGGCCGGTGACGGTCGGGGCGTCCAGATGGAGGAGGTCTCGCAGCTCCCGCATCAGGCGGGGCACGCCGCCGGCGAACCACAGCTTCTCGGGCGTGTGGTGGCCCGAGGGGCGCACGTTGACGATGAAGGGGACGCGGTCGTTGATACGCTGCACCAGGTCGTAGTCGAAATTCAGGCCGGCCTCGTGGGCGAAGGCGGGCAAGTGGAGGAGGGCGTTGGTGGAGCCACCGATGGCGGCATGGACAGCGATGGCGTTCTCCAGGGCCTTCTGGGTGAATACCTGGCGAGGGGTGATCCCCTTCTCGATGACCTCGATGATCGCCTTGCCCGCCTGGCGGCAGCCGCGGGCCATGGCGAAGTGGGTGGCCGGCCGCAGGGCGGAGCCGGGGAGGGCCAGGCCCATGGCCTCGCACAGGACCTGCATGGTGCAGGCGGTGCCCATGAAGGCGCAGGTGCCCTTGCTGGGGCAGGCCTCTTCACGCAGGAAGGCATACTCCTGGGCGCTGATCTCGCCGCGCCGAAGCTGGGCGTAGATCGTGCCGACCTGCTCCAGGCTCATCGTCTGGTGGGGCAGGGTTTCGCCGCTGGGGCCCTCCTCCATGACGCCGCCGTGGACCATGATGGCCGGCAGGTCGAGGCGGAGGGCGGCGATGACGTGGGCCGGCAGGGACTTGTCGGAGCCGGAGAGGAGCACGAGGCCATCGAAGTGGCCGGCGAAGGCGTGCATCTCTGTGGCCAGGGCGATGACCTCTCGCGAGGCCAGCGAGTACTCCATCGCCTCCGTGCCCTGAGCGATGCCATCGCAGATGTCGGTGCAGTAGTAGCGACCGACGGCACCGCCGGCCTCGATGACTCCGTCGCGGACGTGCTCCACCAGCTCGCCCAGGTGGACAGAGCAGGGCATGCTGTCGCCGGCCACGCTCTCGATGAGCACCTGGGGCTTGCCGAGGTCCTCCTTTGTCCAGCCAATGCCCAGCCGTAGGGGGTCGATCTCAGGGGCGATGGCCCGCATCTTCTGGCTGTGCAGCTCTCGTCGCTGAGTCATGGCTCGCTCCTAGCAGTGATTTGTCTGACAACGGAGAGCGACTACAGCTCCACCAGGACGGCTCGCGCGGGGGCGCCGTCGCCGCCCTCGATCTTCAGGGGCAGGCAGGCCAGGAAGTAGGGGCCGGGGCTGACCCGGCGCAGGTCTACCCCCTCCACAACGACGATGCCGGCCCTTAGGAGGGTCTCATGCACCTCAAAGAACTCGGCGCCGAACCTCTCCACCGAGAGGTAGTCGATGGCCACCAGGCGGATGCCCCGCTCCACCAGCCAGCGGGCAGCATCGGCGGCCAGGGAGACGAAGTCGGTCTGGAACCTCTCCTTGCCCCAGAGCTCTGAGTTGCGCGTCTTGAACAGCAGCCGCTCCGTTGTCTGGGGGATGGCCAGCGATTCCAGGTCGGCGGCGGTTATCTCCTGGGCGGCCTGCGCCTGCACCACCAGGGCTGGGCCCACCAGGGCGTCCAGGGCCAGCTTGTCCACCGTCTGGCCATCGGCGAGAAAGTGGCAGGGGGCGTCGATGTGGGTGCCGGTGTGAGAGCCGAGGGTGAGAAGGGAGACGTTGGCGACGTCGCCGCGAGCGATCTGGCTCAGGGGCTGGATGATGGGCTGCGGCTCCCCCGGATAGACGGGCATGTAGGGGCATAGGGTCATGGAGATGTCGTGGACCTTCATCGGCGACAAAAAAAGAAAGCCCCCAAGGGACCTTTGGCTTCCTCCATCCTCTGGCTTGCCGCCGAAATTTCCGCTTACGCTTCCGCTTCGCCAGCTCCCCTTCGGACGGGCTCCGCTTGCGAGCCCCTTGGGGGAACTACATCATCCCACACCCTCACCAGAATGTCAAGACCCTGAGCGGCGGCTGGTGGACTACCAGGCAGGTTTTCGAGCAGGCAAAGTCGCGTCTGCTCCCTCGATCTGTCGCCAAGGCGAATTTCTGGCCTATCGACCCTTCGACATGCGCCAGAGGTGCATCCGCCTCTGGCGGAAGCTCAGGGCAGGCCCTCATGACAGGAGCTCGTGTTTCAACACGGCGATGAACGGCAGGTTGCGATAGCGCTGGTGATAGTCGAGGCCGTAGCCCACCACGAACTCGTCGGGGATCTCGAAGCCGATGTAGTCCAGGGGCACGTCCACCAGGCGGCGGGCTCGCTTGTCTAGGAGGGCGCACACCTTGAGGGAGGCCGGCCGAAGCGACCACAGGTGCTCCAGAACGCGGTTGAGGGTCATGCCGGTGTCCACGATGTCCTCCACCAGGAGGACGTGCTGGTCAGCGACGGGCTGGTCGAGGTCCTTGAGGATCTTGACCACCTCGCCGGCCTCTCCTTCAAAGGAGGAGATGGCCATGAAGTCTACCGATACGGGCAGGGAGATGTGGCGGAGGAGGTCGGCCATGAAGCAGAGAACGCCCTTGAGCACGCCCACCAGCAGGGGCGCCTGGCCGCTGTAGTCGCGGGCGATCTGAGCGCCCAGCTCGCCCACCCGGCGCTCGATCTGGCCGGTGGTGATGAGGACGCGGTCGATGTCTGGCAGCTTGGCGGCCTCGGGAGGGCCGTAGCCGTACTTGGCCAGCAGGCGCAGGTAGTCCTTCTTGTTCAGGAGGCGGATGTTGACCTCGGGGTAGAGCTGGCGCAGGAGGCGCACCTTGCGGTTCTTCTCGGTGGCCAGCTTCTGGCGGATGGTGGTCAGCTCGATGTAGAGGTTGAGGTCGGGCAGGAAGAAGTCGGGGGTGAACGCCTCGGCGAGTTGCTCGCCTTCCCAGCGCAGGGGGAAGGAGCGCGGCTCGTACAGCCAGGAGATGCCGTAGAAGTCGAGGATGCGGGCGAACTCGGCCTCGCTCTCGTGGGCGAATGGCGTCGCTGCGACCGTGGCCGCGGCCGCCGCTGGCACGGGCCTGGCCGCCTTGGCCTTACGCCCTCCTGGCGAACGTCTGGGCATTCCAGGCGCATTCTACCCCTA
>JAUYDU010000030.1 GCA_030691665.1 Chloroflexota bacterium | reverse complement strand
AGGACCTCTCGCTGCTGCCCACGATCATCAGGCTGCCGGCCGGCCGCAGCAGCCCCAGGCCCGACTCAGCGGCCGCTGGCGAGCCAGAGCACTCGAACACCACGTGGACGCCGCGTCCGGTCTGGGAGCGCACGAGGTCGGCCAGGCTGACGGCGCTCGGGTCGACCACCTGGTCGGGCTCCAGCCTGGCAGCAATGGCTCGGCGGAGCCCGGAAGGCTCGCTGACAATGATCGGCTGCACCCCCTGCTCCCTCAGCACCTCGATGACGAGAAGGCCGATGGGTCCAGCCCCTGTGACGACGGCGGCCTGACCGGCCTCGATCCCCGACAGCTCCAGGGCATGGAGAGCGACGGCGAGGGGCTCCGCCAGGGCAGCGTGGGCCAGGTCTAGGCCAGTCGGCACCGCATAGAGCTGGCTCTCATGACACACCAGTAGCTGCGCGAAAGCGCCCGGCCGAGTACCCATGCCGAAGCCCTCGGGTTGGAGGCAGAGGTGGCGGCGCCCCGAAAGGCAGTATTCGCACTGACCACAACTCCTGCCCGGGCTGACCATCACCCGATCGCCGGGCCGCCAGCCGCTCACCTCCGGGCCCAGGACCGCCACCTCGCCCGACACCTCGTGGCCGGGCACGGTGCCCAGAAACAGGATTCCCCTGGAGAACAGGTGGACGTCGCTGCCGCAGATGCCGCAGTAGCGAACCTTCACCAGCACCTCGCCCGGCCCAGGCTGGGGATCGTCCACATCTTCCACCGCCATGCCCGCCTGGCCGCGGTAGACCAGCGCTTTCAACGGTTCGTCTCCTCGTGAGCTAGCCTTCCGATTGGCGGTCGGTAGGGAGCATTGTATAACATAACTACTGTGTCAGGACACGTGAGGCTGTGACTGACACTGCCTAGCCAAACGACGCGCTTAGCTCGTGAAGAAGGCGGTATAGGTCCAGTGTGTGCACGCCGAACCTGTCAGCCACATTGGGAATCTTGGGCTTCCGGGAAGTCGGGCCAACCCGTGTCTCAAATGTCACTACCTTGCCCCCATGAGCCTTGGCATGCGCGATCAGCCAAGGGTCGGCGCCATCCAGGAACTTAGATGCGTTATGGTCCGGGTAGTTATTCTTCACATGGTCTGCGATCTTGCTAAGAGCAGCTTGAACAGATGGGTCGGGGGCAACGAAGAAGCCCCTGTCGTTTAACTTGGCCGCCCATTTGCTCAATTCGGCTTGCCCATCCTGAAGTTCGTCATAGACAGGAAGGCAGCTGGCGATAAGGCCCTCCTCGGCCTTCTGCTCCAGAAAAGTCCAAAACCCCGGCACGATATCGGGGTGGTAAGGGCCCTTGCTGGGTTCGATGAAACTGTTGGAGTCAAGCCAGTACTCAGGCATCGGCAAGCCCGCCCGCGAGAAGGTGATCGTACGCGCTGTCAAATGTTTTTAGCTTGATATTCAGCAGCCGCGCCGCATCTCGGTACGGCACGCGCCCCTCCGCGGTGGCCTCCAGCAGGGCGAAGGTGAACGTCCTGCTGTTGCGGGCTAACAGGTTCGCATAGAAATTCCCGCCGCCTTGGGTTCCCCTGCCCGTCACCTTCGCTTCTAGCTGGTCATAATAAGACCAATACTGCTCGCTAGTGAGCTTGTCATTCTCATATGCTCGGCGGAGAACGACGAACTGGCTGACTTTGTATCGAGTCGCAAGTGCCTCTAGATTCTCTTCCACACTGTTCTGATCGAGCCATCGAGCCAGGAAGTCCTGGCTCGGCACGAGCGTCTCCGCCGCAACTCGATCACAGAAGCGGTCGATGGGGTTCTGTTGGTCCGAGGAACGTCGCCTGTAGTCCAGATTGGATATGCCGCTCCTCCCTATCCACAGATGCGCGACTTCGTGAGCAAGAGTGAATATTTGGGCCGTCTTCCAGTCTCGTGCATTGATGAACACAAGTGGGGCCAGGTCATCGCTTATCGCGAATCCCCTGAATTCGGCAACGTCCAAGCTGCGGTGTGGATTGTTTCCCACCACGCTGCTGCGCAACACCAGCACGCCCGCATCCTCAGCTTGGCTGACAAGAAGGCCTAGGAAATCCTCCCATGTCCTCGCTTTGCGGCGCATCTCGTCGTTGACACTGAGCGTGTCCCTTATGTTTGCGGCGATCCGGTTAGGATCATCAGAAAGCGAGTAACGGCCGATGAAGGGAACGGGGCTTGCCCCTTCATTCTCCTGGTACTCGCGATACCATTCTTGCTTTCTGAGAACATCCTGTAGGAGGTCGAAAAGCTCTGGGCTCGGGCTGGTGGGCGGTCGATTGGCGATGGTGCGAAGATCAGGCAGGGGGAGTACCTCCGAAGGGGGCGCGGAGAGGAACAAGTACCCGAAAGGGACGTTGAGTTTGTGGGCTAGGTTTTGAGCTTGTCGAAAGGTGGGTCGCGCTATACCCCTTTCCCACGAATCCCAGCGATCCGGCTTGACGTTGATTAGCTGGGCCGCTCTCTCGAGCGTCAGCCGCTCGCGTCCACGAGCCCATTTCACCAGCGCTGGCTTGACAAATGCTTCGACCATGACCACCAGCCCCCCCTTTAGCATAGGATAAAGTTGTTGTCAAGCGATAGTTACGTTGTATAATCCTGCCGCATCCTGAACAAGCCAGCGATGGGCAGAGAGCGTCCGCAGGGGGAGAACAGCTATGGCGACGATCCACGGTGGCGAGATGGTGATCCGCATCCTGGAGCGGGAGGGCATTCGGGAGGTGTTCACCCTTCCCGGCGAGCACGTCGACCCCGTGCTGGAGGCGGCTGCCCACCATGGGTTCCGCATCATCGACTGCCGCCACGAGCAGGCGGCGGGACACATGGCCGACGGCTGGGCGCGGGTGACGGGCCGGCCGGGGGTGGCGGTGGTCACCGCCGGGCCGGGCGTCACCGACGTGGTCACCGCTGTGGCCAACGCCTACGTGGACGCCGTCCCCATGCTCGTTGTCGCCGGCAGCAGCGGCCTGGCCGAGGACGAGACGCTTACCCTGCAAGACCTGCCTCAGGTGGAGCTGATGAGGCCTATCACCAAGTGGGCTCACACGGTCACTCGCCCTCAACGCATAGCCGAGTTCACCGCTATGGCCCTGCGCCAGGCGATGAGCGGCCGTCCGGGGCCCGTCTTTCTGGACATCCCCCTGGATGTCATCACCGCCCGCGTAGAGGAGGAGCGGGTCGTCTTTCCCCAGGAGTACCGGCCTCAGGCGCCGCCGGCTGCCCAGCCCGAGGCGGTTGCCAACGCTCTGACCATGCTGGAGCGGGCCGAACGGCCGGCCATCCTGGCGGGAGGGGGCGTCTGGTTCGCCCAGGCGGCGGCCGAGCTACGGGAGTTCGCCGAGCTGACTCAGATTCCGGTCCTCACCGATGGCAAGGCCCGTGGCTGTGTGCCTGAGGACACGCCCCTGGGATTCGGCAGCTACGTGCCCCTGGCGGCTGCCCGCCCTGACGTCGTCCTCGTCCTGGGCGCCCGCCTGGGGCTGTTCACCGGCGGCCGCTACTTCTCCCTGATCCCTCGCGACGCCCAGGTCATCCAGGTGGACATCGCTGGCGAGGAGATCGGGCGCAATCGGGACGTGCAGTTGGGCATCGTGGGCGACTGCCGTCAGGTGTTGCGGCAGATGCTGGACGGTGCCCGCCAGCGACGCTGGCCCCGGCGAGACACCTACCTGGAAGTACTGAACGGGGTTCGCCGCGCCCGCTCTCAAGCGTTCGCGTCGACGCTGACAGCCGAGGAGCCGCCCATCCATCCCTTCCGGCTAGCCACAGAGGTCGCCCGCTTCGTCCCTGACGACGCCATCATCGTCGCCGACGGAGGCGAGGCCTGGGACTGGATGAGCGACGCCGCCGTGGTCAGGCGACCCGGCCACTGGCTCTCCCACGGCTATCTGGGCTGCCTGGGGGTGGGCCTCAGCTTCGGCCTGGCCGCCAAGCTAGCCCACCCCCAGAAGCAAGTGGTGGTGACTACCGGCGACGGGTCGCTGGGGCTCAACCTGGCCGAGTTCCACACGGCCGCCAAGCATGACCTGCCGATAGTCGTGGTGGTGTTCAACGACAAGGCCTGGGGAATGTGCAAGCACGGCCAGGAGATCGCCTTCGGCAAGGGGCGGACGGTGGCCACCGAGCTGGGGCTGGTGCACTACGAGAAGGCGGCCGAGGGCCTGGGCGCCTACGGCGAGCTGGTGGAGCGGCCGGGCGATATCGTGCCGGCCCTGGAGCGAGCCTTCCGCAGCGGTAAGCCTGCCTGCCTGAACGTCCTCACTGACCCCGATGTCGTGGCGCCGGCGACGGTGGCGGGCGCGGCGATGACCGCCGCCATGCTGAGCGCCGCGGGCTAGCGTCAGCAGCATGCGCCTTTCCCAGCTTGTGGCCGAACTGGCGGCTGCCGAGAGCCTCGGCCCGGACGTGGACGTCTCCGCCATCTGCTACGATTCGCGCCGCGCCGGCCCGGGAGCCTTGTT
>JAUYDU010000029.1 GCA_030691665.1 Chloroflexota bacterium | reverse complement strand
ATGCTGCGCCCCTACGGCTACGATTGCGGCGAAACGACCGCCACGGCCTCGATCTCCACCAGCATCTCGGGTTCGGCCAGGCGGCTGATCTCCAGCAGGCTGGATGCCGGCCGCACGTCGCCGAAGGCCTCGCGGTGGGCGCGGGCCACCTCTTCCCAGCGGGCCATGTCGGTGAGGTAGATGCGGGTGCGCACCACGTCTTTCAGGCTGGCCCCGGCCTGCTGGAGGTAGCCCTCGATGTTGGCCAGGGTCTGCTTGGCCTGGGCGTAGACATCGCCCTTGCCCACCAGCTTGCCGTCGGGGCCCCAGGCCACGGTGCCCGAGACGAAAACGAGGTCGCCCACGCGCACGGCCCGCGAGAAGCCGATGACGTCCTCATAGGGGCTGACGGAGGAGACGCGGCGGCGTTCACTCAACGGCGGTTCTCCCGCGTGTTGAAGGTAGGGGCGCAGCATGCTGCGCCCCTACCTATTGGGGCTGCCCCTCTTTCATTCCCCTCAAGCCAGCTCCATTCCCTTTGATATTCGTGGCTGGCCACACGATGGGGATTCTCGCGGTCAAATTCCCACTGCAACGGGTTGAGGTGAGTGTATTCCCGAATGCGGTTCAGTTCATCCTCGCTGCGGATGACGCGTTCGTAGTAGTTGCGCTGCCAAACCGGAGCGCCCGGCGTGCGGCGAATCTCGTTGATGCGTTTGGCGGCGGCTGACTTGAAAGATCTTACGATCGCGCCCAATGACCTGGGCTCAACGGCCGGTGCGCGGGTCGGCCGTAGGGGCGCAGCATGCTGCGCCCCTACCTTCGTCTTCAGAATCCAGAGAATGCCGTGTACGTGATTAGGCATGATGACTAATTCATCTGTCCGTGCATTCGGCAAATGAAATGCAATCTGGCGCCACGTTTCCTCTACCACATCGCGCAATTCCTGCACACCGAAGATACATTCCCTCTTGTAGGTGCAGATAGTCGCAAAATAGGCTCCCGGCGATGCGTAATCATAGGCAGGCAGTCGGATAGAACGGCGGTATCGTCTTTCAGGTTTGCAGTCCATCAGTCGGTGTTCCACAGGCCCTTCTGGGCGGACTCGGGCTTCTCCGGCGGGGGCAGGCCCAGGTGCTCGTAGGCGTGGCGGGTGGCGATGCGGCCGCGAGGCGTGCGCTGGAGGAAGCCGAGCTGCATCAGATAGGGCTCGTAGACGTCCATGATGGTGTCCGGGTCTTCGGAGATGGAGGCGGCGATGGTGTCGATGCCCACCGGCCCGCCGTCGAACTTGTCGATGATGGTATGCAGAACCTTGTGGTCCACTTCGTCCAGGCCCAACTCGTCCACCTCCAGGCGGGCCAGGCCCTCCTGGGCCACCTGGAGGGTGATGAGGCCGTCGGCCATGACCTGGGCGTAGTCGCGCACCCGCTTGAGGAGGCGATTGGCCACGCGGGGGGTGCCGCGGGCACGGCAGGCGACCTCCAGGGCCCCGTCCTCCTCGACGGGCACGTGGAGGATGGCGGCGTTGCGGCGGACGATGGCGGCGATGTCGTCACGTTCGTAGAAGTCCAGGCGGTAGACGGCGCCGAAGCGGTCGCGTAGGGGCGGGCTGAGAAGGGCGTAGCGGGTGGTGGCGCCGATGAGGGTGAAGGGCGGCACCGACAGGCGCACGCTGCGGGCGCCCGGGCCGCGGCCCAGGATGATGTCCAGGGCAAAGTCCTCCATCGCTGGATAGAGGATCTCCTCGGCTGCCCGCGGCAGGCGGTGGATCTCATCGATGAACAGCACGTCCTCTCGCTGGAGGTTGGTGAGGATGGCGGCCAGGTCGCCGGGCCGCTCGATGGCAGGGCCGGAGGTGAGGCGGATGTTGACGCCCATCTCGTGGGCGATGATGTGAGCGAGGGTGGTCTTGCCCAGGCCGGGCGGCCCGTAGAGGAGGTGATGGTCGAGGGGCTCGCCCCGCTGCTGGGCGGCGGTAACGGCTATGCGCAGGTTGTCCTTGATCCTGGCCTGGCCCACGAAGTCGTCCAGGCGCTTGGGGCGCAGGGTGGTATCGAGGGCGATGTCCTCGTCCTGCTGCTTGCCGGAGGTGATGCGGTCGGTCTTCCGAAAAGGAACAAGGAACAGGGAACAAGTCTTTGGCCATGTTCCTTGGTGCGTATTATAGGCGGCAGGAGGCCACGCCGTCCATGCTGGCGGGCGCAGCACCAGCCAGAGGCTGGTCCGCCTCCGGAGGATGCTGCGCCCCTACACCTGGGCTCTGGCGGCTGAGGATCAGGTACGCCTCGCCGGCGTCAGAGTGGGTGGGAGCCTCCACAGACGGCGAGGCTTGCCCAGAAGCGATGCATCGGGTATAGAATAGCACACGAGGCCGTATCCTGCCTTCCGGCAGGTTCAGGGATTATGCCGATCGTTCGCGCCAACGGCATCGACATCTATTACGAGCTGCACGGCCAGCCTGTCCGGCCAGGGGAGCAGCCGTTGGTGATGGCTCACGGCTTCAGCGGCAGCACGGAGGAGTGGCGGCTGCTGGTGCTGCCCCTGGCCGCCAGGCGTCAGATCCTCCTCTACGACGTGCGGGGCCACGGCCTGACGACGGCCCCCCAGGAGTCCTGCCACTACTCTGTAGAGACTTTCGCCGCCGACCAGCGGGC
>JAUYDU010000101.1 GCA_030691665.1 Chloroflexota bacterium | reverse complement strand
GGGTCATAGCTGAGCTTGGTGATCCCCTTCTCCACCTCGTAGAGGGGGAAGAAGCAGCAGTCGACGGCTGCTTGCACTATCTCCACGCCCAGGCGGTCCTCGGCGCGCCAGTTGAGGGGGCAGGCGATGAGCATCTTGCCGTAGACCAGGCCCTCGTTCTTGGCGTACCACTGGGCCTTGGCGGCCTTGCGCAGGAGGTCGTCGGGGAAGGGCTCGGCGCCGGTGAAGACGTAGGGGATGTGGCAGGCCGCCATGATCTGGGGCGTGTCGCGGTGGTGGAAGGCCTTGCCGGCCTCGGCCGGGCCGACGTGGCTGGTGGTGGTCATGTGGCCGAGGGGAGTGGAGTAGCTGAGCTGATGGCCGGTGTTCATGTAGCCCTGGTTGTCGTACTCCAGGATGATCAGGTTGTGGTTGCGGATGGCCGCGCCCAGGACGGCGCCCATGCCGATGTCCATGCCACCATCGCCGCTGATCATGACGAAGGTGATGTCCTCGTCGGCGGGCAGGTCGCCGCGACGCTGGCGCTCCTGGAACATCTCCACCAGGCCGGACAGGGTGGCGGCGCCGTTCTGGAACAGGTTGTGGATGTAGGTGACGCGGTGGTTGCTGAAGGGGTAGCCGCTGGTGACGATCTCGGCGCAGCCGGTGTGGAAGAGGACCACTATGTCCCCTTCGAGGCCCTTGAAGAACGTATTGAGGGCGGGGAAGATGCCGCAGCCGGGACAGGCGCCGTGGCCGGGGGCGATGAGCTTGGTGCGGCCGGCGAGCTTCCAGCGGGGGGGAACGTTGACCTTCAGCTCGCCCGTCTCCTCGTTGCGGGTCACCTGTACCAGGCCGGGCGCCAGCTCCTCCTTGGTGAGGGGCGGCAGCACCGGCACCGGAGGCTTCTGAGGATCGCCGGGGGTGACGCCGTGATAATCGAAGCGGGTGTCGACCCGGCCGGTGTCGGCGGCCTCCTGAGCGAGGTTGAAGAACTCCTCGGCGTCCTCGGCGTAGAAGTCCTTGCCCCCCAGCCCGTAGACGCGAGTGAGGCAGAGGGTGCGGTTCTGGGGGTCCTCCTGAAGGGCCGCCTTCACCTCGTGGCTCAATGGCCCGCCCTGGGCGCCGTAGGAGTCGGCCCGCTCGCCGATGACCACCGCCTTGACGTTACGCAGGGCTTGCCGTATCTCCTGGGCCGGGAAGGGGCGCAGCACGTCCAGGGTGAGAACGCCTACCCTCCGGCCCTCCTGGCGCAGGCGGGCGGCCACGTCCTTGGCTGTCTCGGCGGCCGAGTTGAGAAGGATGACCGCTACCTCGGCGTCGTCCATGTCCTGGAGGTCGAGGAAGGAGTAGCGGCGGCCGCTGACCTGGGCGTACTCCTCGAAGACCTGGGGGATGACTCGGCGGGAGGCCTCCATGGCCAGGTTGAGCTGATATTTGTTATTGATGAGGTCGGGGTCGTTCATGTAGGCGCCGATGGTGATGGGGTGGCGGGGGTCGAGGGTGTGGGGGAAAGCAGGCGGCTGGCCGATGAACTCCTGCACCACCTGGTCATCCTCGAAGTACTGGACTCGCCGCTTCTGGTGGCTGGTGAAGAAGCCGTCGTAGGCGACGATGACCGGCAGGCGTACGTCGGGGTGCTCGCCGATGCGCACGGCCATGATGTTCAGGTCGTAGACGGCCTGGGGCTCGCGGGCCAGGAGGATGATCCAGCCGACGTTGAGGACGAAGTAGAGGTCCGAGTGGTCGCAGCGGATGTCCAGGGGGGCGTTGACCGAGCGGTTCACGAGCTGGAGCAGCATGGGGAAGCGGCTGCCCGACTGGGAGGGCAACTGCTCCAGGGAGTAGAGAAGGCCCTGGGAGCTGGTGGCGTTGAAGACGCGGCCGCCGCCGGTGCTGGCCCCGTAGCAGATGCCGGCCGCTCCGTGCTCGCCGTCGGCAGCGATCATGCGGATCTTGTGCTCTCCCTCCGCCTTCATCTCGTCCAAGAACTCGGCGATCTCGGTGGAGGGGGTGATGGGGTAGTAGCCCATAAGGTGGAAGTCGATCTGCTTGGCGGCCCGCGCAGCCATCTCGTTGCCCGTGCGGAAGTCCACTTTTTGGGCGAACCTGGTCTTCTGTTCGACTAGCTGAGCCATGATGGCCTCCTTGCCGATGTCTAGCTCCGGCCCCCGTCCAACTGGGGGAACAGGCGCACCCGGTTAGCCTCGGCGTAGCCCTCCGTCTCCCGAATCTCCACCAGAGCGGCGGTGGGACAGGCGTCGACGCACTTCAGACAGCCTTTGCAGTACTGGTAATCGATACCGCGCAGGTACACGGCCTGCTCTCCATCTTCCACCACCGTCTCCCAGACCAGGCAGTAGTCGGGGCAGACCACGTCGCAGAGGCCGCAGTGGACACACTTGGCGACCTCGAAGGCGGGGATGAGGCCCTGGCGGGAGGCGGTGAGGTTCTTGAGGACGCTATTGCCGGGGTTGGTGACCATGCCGCCCCAGGGGGCGTTGAGGTAGCCGTAGGCCGGCTGGGGGCGAGCGATGCCGGTGGCCCACTCACCTTCCAGGGGGAAGGTCTGGAGGCGGAGCTCATCGTAGCCCCGCTGGAAGGTGCGCAGGTTCGCCTCCAGCAGGTGGGGATAGCGACGCTCGAAGGTGTCTCGGACAGTGGCTTTGACCGTCTCGGGGTCGATGAAGGCGGCGGCGCGGGTGACCGCTCCCAGCATGGCCATGTTGATGCGGGTGTTCTCGGCCAGGGCGATGGCCAGGGCGTCCACCACGCCGATGGTGCCGCCGGGCAGGTCTAGACGCTCCTTGATTTCGGCGGGGGAGGCGGTGCTGTTCACGATGATGGCCCCATCCTGGCGCAGGCCGAGGGCGACCTTCTCCCGGCCGATGAGGGCCTCGTGAAACACGGCTATCACGTGGGGCCGCTCGACGGGGCTGCTAGTGCGCACGGTCTTGTCGGGGCTACAGAAGCGGATATAGGACTTGACGGGTGTTCCCTTTTTCTCGGAGCCATAGGAGGAGAAGTGGGAGCCGTTGAGGCCCAGGCCGAGAACGCCGGCCTCGGCCAGGATCTGGCCGGCCAGGTGGGCGCCCAGCCCGCCGATGGATTCCAGGCGAATCCCGTAGAAGCCGTCCTCGTCCAGGTTAGTCGGCAGCGCAACCGCCATGTCGGACCTCCTCGGCAGATCCATCATAATACATAGGCCTCTCGCAGACCAGAGCAAGATAATTTAGCGCAGTGAGAATAGCGCAAAATCCCACATAAGTCAAATCGATATGAGCGATGATGCGGATAGGTAGGGTCTATTTCGCCGCCTGGGGCTCTGCCTCCTCCAGAAGCGGCCGGAGGGCCGCCCGTCGGGACGGATCGGCCTGCGGCTGATGCCGGCAGGCGGTTGGAGGGAGCCAGCCTCTCCTGCGGGGCTATCATATCACGAATCGGCGATACGGGGTGAACGCTCAATCATCTGTTGTCGATCGGGCCCCGAGGCGCTATAATCTCTGCAACCCGAATCTGTTCTCTTACGGAGGTGCATCATGAAGTTCCGACCGCGACCTCTCCTCGTCCTGGTGGCTTGCCTCGCCGCCTTCCTAGTGCTCGCCGCCGTCGCCTGCGGCGGGGGCGAGGAGAAGGAGACGCCGGCGGCGACAGCGACGCCGAAGGCCGAGCAGACGCCCTCCGGCCGCGCTGGCGAGCTGCCCGACATCGCCGACTACCCTGGAGCCAAGAACACTTTCTCCGGGACGTTTGCTGGAGGAGGCGGCCTTCCGCTTCCTGTGCCCGGCGATTCCCCCCTCGAGCCCGAGGAGTTCAGCAAGGCCGGCTACACCCTCTTCGAGACCGACGACTCGGTGGACAAGGTCTATGACTTCTACAAGAGCCAGTTCAAGGGCTGGGAGGAGGAGTGGACGTGGAGCACTGAGGCGGAGGGCGAAAAGGCCCGCTGGGGGGTGTGGAGCAAGGATGACCAGAGCGTGGCTGCCTGGGTGCTGGCCGCGACGGGGGATGGGACTACCTCCGTTACCGTCGTCCGCGCAGCCAAGGACTAGCGGCGAGGCCCTGCGGCAAACCAGAAATCTCCTTCAGGATTGACAACTCTATCGCTGAGTGCTATGTAGATCATAGACAAGGGGACTGGAGGTGATGCCGTGACGAGGCTTCACGCCTTGTATGCGGTGCTTCAGGTGGACATGCCAAGCTCCCTAAGAGGGGAGCTTGCAGAGCACCGTTCCTAGCTCGGCTGTTTGGCCGATAGCATAGGCTCGGCCCCTTGGCGGATAACCGCCAGCGATAGAGTGGGAATGGCCCTGATTAGA
>JAUYDU010000088.1 GCA_030691665.1 Chloroflexota bacterium | reverse complement strand
GAAGCGAAGAATCTGGGGCTGGGATTGAGCAAACCCCGTGAAGGGCAATCTCGCCCCACACCTCCAGACCCTTCGCGGAGTTCATCCTGAGCGAAGCCGAAGGGCTCAGGGTGACAAAATAGACCTGCGCTCTGTCGGATTATTTTGATCATGACCATCAGGGTGTGGTCGTGCCCACCAAAAAGCATGAATCGGCGAGACGCTAGCTAGCCACTCCTCGCCTTGACTTTCCTCTTTTCCCCTGCCTATGCTGAATTGCATTGCATGGGTAAGCGTCGGGTGGATTCGCTATTGGTGGAAAGAGGCCTGGCCGAGAGCCAGGAGAAAGCGCGAGCGGCGGTCTTGGCTGGCGGCGTATTGATTGGCGACAGGGTGGTGGCCAAGCCGGGCACTCTCATCGACGAGGCGGCTGAGCTGCACCTCCTGGCCAGGGCTCCCTACGTGAGCCGAGGAGGCGAGAAGCTGGAGCACGCCCTGCGCCAGTTCGCCATCGACGCCCGGGATGTGGTGGCGGTGGACGTTGGCGCTTCCACCGGTGGCTTCACCGACTGCCTCCTCCAGCACGGCGCGCGGCGGGTCTACGCCGTGGACGTGGGATATGGCCAGCTAGACTATCGCCTCCGCCAGGACTCGCGGGTGGTGCCGATGGAGCGGCTGAACGTCCGTTACCTATCCGCCCGTGGCGGACTGCCGGAGAAGGTGGACCTGGCCACCGTGGACGTATCGTTCATCTCGCTGGAGAAGGTGTTGCTGACGGTGGCCCGACTGGTGAAGCCGGGGGGAAAGATCGTCGCTCTGTTCAAGCCCCAGTTCGAGGCCCGCCGCCGCGAGGTCGGTAAGGGCGGAGTTATCCGTGACCCTCTGCTGCACGCCACCCTGATCGGGCGCTTCCTGGCCTGGGCGGTCGAGCATGGCTTCCGCGTCCTGGGCCTCACTCCCTCTCCCCTATTGGGGCCAGCCGGCAACCAGGAGTTCTTCTTCCTGCTTCTGCCGCCGCCGGCCGCGCGGTCGAAGGCGAGGGGCGCCCCATGAAGAAGGTGGGCATTTGCTTCCACCCCCAATGGGCGGCCGCTCATGGCTTCGCTCAGGACCTGAAGGTGGCTCTGGAGTCCCGGGTAGCCGAGGTTTGGCTGAGCGCCGCCTGGGACGACGAAGGGGCTCGCCGCAACGTCGAGGGTACCGACCTGCTGATTTGCGTGGGCGGCGACGGTACGATGCTTTGGGCCGCCCGCCTGGTCATCCTCCACCCCATACTCCTGCTGGGGATCAATATGGGCCGCTTGGGCTTCCTGGCCGAGTTGGGAGCGGAGGAGGCGCTGGCCAGGCTTCCTCAGATCCTGGAGGGCGGCTTTCGGGTCGAGGAACGCACCATGCTCCATGCCGAGTTTCTGCCCTCGCCGGGTGCTTCTGCCCGCAAGGGCAAGAGATACCATGCTCTCAACGACGTGGTGGTGGGTCGGGGCGCCCCTGGGCGGGCAGCATGCGTGGAGGCCCGCCTGGATGGCCGGCGCTTGGCCCTGTACCGCACGGACGCCGTGATTGTGGCCACGGCCACTGGCAGCACCGGCTACACCCTATCGGCGGGCGGTCCCATACTTCACCCTGAGGCCCGGGAGCTGGTGCTGATGCCTGTGGCTCCCCATCTGGCGGCCGCCCGGGCATTGGTGCTGCCTTCGTCGGCTGTGATCGAGCTGCGGGTAACCGCCGACCACGGGGCGATCCTTAGCGTGGACGGGCAGGTGAACAAGGAGCTAGCCGACGGCGAAGGGGTGCGCGTCTTCCCCAGTTCTCATCTCGCCCGCTTCTTGCGCCTGAGCTCGCCCTTCGACTACTATACGGCTCTGAGCGAACGACTGGGCTGGCTGAACGCCGCCAACCCCCTGCGGCCGACGAGAGCCGCGGACGAAGGCGACTTTTCGGGATAGCCGGGCTCCGATGAGCGAACACTTCCGAATCGAGAAGGCCACCATCGGCGATGTCCCCCAGATCCAGGACCTGGTGAGCAACTTTGCCGGCCTGGGGGAGATGCTCCCCCGCCCCCTGGCCGAGATCTACGAGCACCTGCGGGACTTCGTCATAGTGCGGGACCGCGGGCGTCTGGTGGCCTGTGCCGCCCTTCATATCATGTGGGACGACCTGGCGGAGATCCGCTCGCTGGCGGTGGAGGAGGACTGGCAGGAGCAGGGCGTGGGCATCCTCTTGGCGCGGGTCTGCCTGGAGGAGGCGCGCAGCCTGGGCATCGCCACCGTCTTCGCCCTCACCCAGAGGCCTAGCTTCTTCGAGAAGCTGGGCTTCCACCAGGCGGACATGATGGCTCTGCCCCGGAAGGTCTGGGGCGAGTGCTTCCGCTGCCCCAAGTTCCCCGGCTGCGATGAGATAGCCGTCATCATCGAGCTCAGAGCCACCTCTTCTCTGAAGCGGTGAAGGGGTGACTGGTTCATGCCCGGTGGGTTTGTTGTTCAACACCGCAGCCTGAAGGCTGCGGCATCGATGCCCCCGCCTTCAGGCGGGGGTCGAGAGTTGACCCACCAACGGCGCACCGGTTAGGTGAAGCCCGGTGCAGGCCTCCGCCAACCCCCCGGATCAGGAGCAGGTGGTGAAGAGCCGTCGCATCTACCAAGGACAGGTCGTTGGCCTGAGGGTCGACCGCGTGCAGCTCTCCGACGGCCGCTCGGCCCTGCGCGAGGTGGTGGAGCACGCCCCTGTCGTAGCCATCGTCGCCCTGGACGAACAGGGCAACGTCCTCCTGGTACGCCAGTATCGCCTACCGGCCGGCAAGCCCCTGCTGGAGATACCCGCCGGGGGCATCGACCCCGGCGAGAGCGGGGAGGAAGCCGCCCAGCGGGAGCTTCAAGAGGAGACGGGCTATCGGGCCGGCCGCCTGGAGCGGCTGGGCGGCTTCTTTGCCTCCCCCGGCTACTGCGACGAGTACATGCATCTCTTCCTGGCTAGCGACCTCGAGCCTAGGCCGCTGCGGGCCGACG
>JAUYDU010000070.1 GCA_030691665.1 Chloroflexota bacterium | reverse complement strand
GTACCCTTCCAGCACAAACAGCCTGGTCTCCCCAAGGGAGCGCAGGTCCTGCCGTACCTCTCGAATGAGGGAGGTCTCCACCCCATGGCGGAACGACTCCAGTTGGGTAAGATGCGGCACCGCCGCCAGCATCTCCTCCCGGTCCCTGGGCTGGCCTTGGGGCGGCATCGGCGCTGATTCAAAGTAGTCCGCCAGGTGCGTCTTGACCGCCGCAGCAATGGCATCCATGTCTAGGCCGTGTTCGCGGGCGCCTCTGCGGCACGCGTGGCAGAAGCACAGGGAGATGAGCCACAGCTCCAGGGGGCGCAACACCGTCCCGTACCGTTCGTGGTGGTGCCCGTGCTCCATGCCCATGAAGCCCGGTGACTCCATCTGGACCGCATACATCGGGTAGCGGGCGGCCAGGTTCCGGCAGAGGCCCCGGATGTACCGGCGCACATCGGGGTTGCTGGGACAGAGGGCGTGGTAATACGGGTCGCCGAAGGCGTTGCGGACGACGTGCGCAGGGTGCGCCATCCCCAGCCGGGTGTTATGGGTGCACACTGTCCAGGCCACCAGCTTCAGGCCGTACCTGTCCAACTGCTCTCCTGCTGCGGCGAACCAGTCGGTCTCGGCGGAGACGCTCGCCACCTGCGGCTTCAGGGGCGTACCCTGGAAGAACCGCCCGTCGGGCTGAAAATAGACGACGCCGTCCTCCGGGAAGTACATCTTGTGGCTGGGGTTGTGGGAGTGGATGAAATAGCCGGCATGGTAGGCGCTGGCCATGTTGATGGCGTCCACCCCGGCGTCGCGCATGAAGCCCAGGACGTTCTCAAGTCCCTCGTCTTGCAGGTCCCAGGCGTACATCCACACCGACGAGAACATCTTTCGGACCCTCCTCCGCGCTATCCGAGCCTGCCGATGGCTTCCAGCTCATCGGCGGCCGCCTTCAGGCCCAGCTCCTCCAGCTTGGCCCTGGCCGGCCAGCCGTTCGCCTTGTTCCAGCCCCGGAGCTCGTAGTACCTGTCCAGCAGGTGCAGGAACCTCTCCCTGTCCAGGACCACGCCGTCGTCCTTGCCCGGGTACATGAAGCCGCCGATGGTGCTTTCGTCCACCTTCCTGTCTCGTCCGTGGTTTCGGATGTCGATGGCCCGCAGCAGGTTGAAGACCCTTTCGCCTGCGAGGTCCAGCTCCCGCTCGCTGGTCTCGACGCCGGTGCACGCCGAGAACAGCTTGGACATTAGCGCCGTGTCGGCGGCGCCGTCCTCGCTCAGCACGCTGAACACCCGGGTGTTCTCGTAGTCGCAAAGCACCAGCGAGTCCACGATCATGCCCCGGTGGTGGTGCCATATGGCAGGTATCGCCTTCGTATCCGACGGGTCGTACTCGAAGGCCGGGTCACAGACGTCCGGGTTCCCATACACCTTGGCGGCGACGGCCCGTACCTTCTCCAGGGGGAAGGGGCCGCGGTAAGGGCCGCTCTGGGTCAGGTAGAACTGCACGTGGGACGTCCACTGGTGGGAGGAGTCGTTGGCCGGGTCCCTGGTGTCCACGCACCACTGCAGCATAACAGGCAGCCACCAGGGCCAGTAGATGTTGCCCCCTGGGCCCCAGTGGCCTGCCCAGTGCTCCGTCTGGCCGGCGTGCCTGGGGTAGATGCGGTCCAGGAGGGGCTTTCCCCTGCCGCCGAAAAGCCTTTCGGCCGCATAGCAGGCCCCATCGGCCAGGGCATCCCCAAGGGGGCCTTTCCGGAAGGCGATGATGTTCAGTAGGACGCGCAGGAACTCGGCGGGAGAGGGCGCGCAGTCCCTCATGTACTCGATGGGCTTCTGCGGCACGGGGATCTCGACGCCGTCGACGCTGTCTATGAGGCCGTGCTGCCGGCATAGCTGAAGCCAGGGGATGATGCCGTAGGAGACCTCCCAGCCGTTGATCCCGTAGTCGCTGGTGAGGGCCCTGCCCTCTATATGGGCCCTGTGGGAGGCATCATAGCCCCAGCAGTGCTGGGCCGCCGTTGAAGCGCCTGAGCCGCCTTCGGCAGCGACGTTCATGTATATCTTGTGGGTGCAGTGGGTCATGCAGAAGCCGCACTTGCGCGTGCGATGGTGTGGCCCGTACTCGGGCTGCCCGCCAGGCTTCCTGGGGTCGGGGCTGGAGAAGGCGGGGCTCATCCCCTCGCGGCTGGCGTTCAGGCATATCCCTAGGAAATGAGGGGGCCTGGCGATCCTCACACCTCCTGTTCCTTGCACCGCTATCGCCTTCAGGTTCTTGGAGCCCATCACTGCGCCGTACCCGCCCTGGCCGGAGGCGCTTCCCGTCTCGGTCTGGATGATGGCGATGCGGGAGAGCCTTTCGCCCGCCGGGCCACAGGAGATAACCCTTGTGCGGAGGCCGTGCTTCGCCCGCAGGGCGACGGTGGTGGCGTAGGTGCCGGTGCCCCAGATGTCGGCGGCGTCCAGGACCTCCACCTCGCCGTCGTGGACCCAGAGGTAGACGGGCCTGGGGGCCTTCCCCTGCACCACCATGCCGTCGAACCCGGCGTACTTCAGCTCCGGCCCCCAGTGGCCCCCCATGCCAGAGCGGGAGAAGCGGGAGGGGCGCTGCTGGGGCGCGATCCCCGCCACCTCCACCCTTCCCGCCCCGGAGGCGAGGGTGCCCGTTAGGGGACCCACCATGACCATGAGCAGGTTCTCCGGGTCGAAGGGGCCGACCCCAGGCTTGAGCTCGTCCCAGGCGATGCCGGCCGCCACCCCCAGGCCGCCCAAGAGCTGCGGCACATACCGACTCGTATCTATATGCGAGACCCGCCCCGAGGACAGGTCAACCCGCAGTATCTTCCCCGTCCAGCCGTACATGCTAGCCGTCCCTCTTCCGCTTATCCCTGGCGGGGACGAAGGTGAGGGCCCCGGCGGGGCAGGCCTCGACGCAGATAGGCCCCTCAGCCCTGTCCTTGCACAGGTCGCACTTGTAGTAGACCCTCCTGCCGTCGACTATCTTGTCGTACACGACCTGCATCTCCGGCGTAAGGGGGCAGGCCCGTAGACAGGCGCCGCATCCGATGCACCGGTCCTCGTCTATAAACCGGGCGCCGGTTGCGCGGTCGATCAGTATCGCCGACTCCTGGAGGATGTCGGCACAGGCGTAGTAACAGGCCGGCCAGGCGCACTGCTTGCATACGTAAAGGCTGGGGAAGCCGGGTACAAAGTCGTTGAACTCGATGCGGATCCTGGATAGGGCGGGGTTGCATTCCTCTTCGTGGTAGAGGGAGCACCCCACCTCGCACTCCCGACACGTCAGGCAGATGTGCCTGTCCACCTTGACCACGCCCGAGCGGGGCAGTTTTGGAACGCCACCGGCGCGCCCAGCCTTCTTGCGGAGGTTGGCCAATGTCTCCTCCTTCGTTACGCCCTGGACGTTGTATCGTGACTCGGCGGGAGAGAGTCTAGCAGCGCCTCAGAACGCCGTCAACGGATGATACAATAAGACCCCTTTTCTCATGCTCCTTATACTAACTGACAGGACTTACGCACTTTGTATTTGGCGGAGCCACCACCAGCAGAGATGAATTGCGTAACTCCTGAAATGGAATCAACACCTCCCAATGGAGGGTGACCTGCCCCCTCTACAGGGTCCAGAGCGTGGCCAGCAGTCAAGGCCTATCGCCGGCCCTCCACGTCCTTCTGGCGCTCGTCCGGCCGGGCCAGTCAGCCGGACTGGCGGCGTTACGAAGAACATGCACGCTCGCGACGGCCCGAGAGTAGGTGCCCTTCCACGCCTCTCACACCGCCAGCGGTTTCTGGACCTGCTGGGAGGATGGGCTCCACCGACTGCTCCGAAATGAGCCCCCTCATCCGGGGTTCGCTGGCATCCAGCGAGTGTCGCCTTCCATCCCGTCCCTACTGGGTGGCGTCCGAAGCTCTGCCTGCAGTGACAAGCGTCCTCATGCCAAATCCCTACTGCTGCTTGGCCTGCAGGCGCCTGGTCATCCTGCGGCACGCCGGGCAAATCGCGCGCAGGAAGCCAACGCGCAGGAACCAGGCGGGGCAGATGACATTGTGAATACGCCACATCAGGGGCAACTTCTCTCCTTTGGCGGCCATAACGACCTCCCTCATGAAATCCTACGGCAATTATCATCGACGCGCGGAACGAATGCAATGCGTCAGGGAACCCCGACCAACGGGTGGCTGCCGTGGCCAGGCCTTCCCTTTTTGGGTACCCCCACTGCTTCATGGCCCGCGGGTAGCCGCTCGGCGTTGTCCGCGGCCGCTCCAGCCCGCCACTGGACCGCTTCGCGTGCCATCAACACGCCCTTTGCACAACACGCTGTTTCGTGCAGCCCCGAGAAAAGTCGCCAACACTGACGGCGTTCCTGAATGGAGAATGCCGAAATGGCTGGAAGACAACGACCTTACCGATGATGCTCCGCCACGACTTTCTTTTGACAGCACCACTTCTGGGCGTATAATGCCTCCAAAAGGCCCACATCGCGGAGGGCGACTCTCATGCCGATAGCCAATCGCCAGGACGCCACCGACGTTGAACAGGATATCGTTCGGTTCTTCGCCGCGCCACCTTCTGGCCGGGCCCAGGCCCTGCGCCGGCTGTTCGTAGAAAAGTTGGACTTCGCGGGCGCTACGGGCACCGTGAGCCTAGCCAATGCCCCCAAGACCGTTGCCCTCCCAGCCTCTGCCGAGCGCATTGCCTCCATGGAAGGCATGCACGTGGTGTACGTCCCTCTCAGCGGCGACGGCCCAGACCGCATCCGCAAGGCCGAGGCGTCCGCCGCAGCCAAGCTCATTACCGACGCCCTGCACGGCGATATCCTTCTTGTAATGACCAACCCCTCGTGCAGCCAGCTCCACGTCATCTACCCGACCTTCGCCGGCGCTACGCCTTCCCTCCGCCGCATGATTATTGAGCGCGACCTGCCCAGAAGGACTGCGGTCCAGCAGCTTTCGGAGATCTATTGGGAGTACGACAAGACCAAGAGCATTGCCCCGGCGGTAGACAGGGCCTTTGACGTTGAGGCCGTAACCAAGGACTTCTTTGAGAAATACCGCGAGGTGTTCAAGCAGGTTGAGGAGTTGATCCAGGGTTTCACCGATGCCGAAAAGAAGCGCCTCTTTACCCAGACACTCTTCAACCGGCTGATGTTCATCTACTTCCTCTCCCGCAAAGGCTGGCTGACGTTCAACGGCAACCCAGACTACCTCAACACCCTTCGCAAGGACTACCCTGCGCAGTCCGAGGACAAGAACTTCTACAACAGTCGCTTGAAGGCCTTGTTCTTCGCCGGGCTCAATAATGAGCGCTCAACCAATTTCATGCGGGACAACCCCGCGATGTATGCACTGATCGGCGATGTCCCGTTCCTCAACGGCGGCCTCTTTGATATGACCGATGCCGATAAGCGGCCAAACGTCGTTGTCCCCGACGCCGCCATTGACCAGATTTTGCACGACCTCTTTGACCACTTCAACTTCACCGTCATGGAGTCCACGCCCTTTGACATGGAGGTGGC
Source organism: Chloroflexota bacterium (assembly GCA_030691665.1). Taxonomy (GTDB): domain Bacteria; phylum Chloroflexota; class Dehalococcoidia; order SM23-28-2; family SM23-28-2; genus JAUYDU01. The sequence goes on along the minus strand of JAUYDU010000070.1, from coordinate 2,375 downwards.
CGTTGACCCGGAGATGCTGGGCAAGGTCTTTGAGGAGTTGGTCACTGGCCGCCACGAGTCCGGCTCTTACTACACGCCGCGCCCGGTAGTGGCCTTCATGTGCCGCGAGGCGCTGAAGGGATATCTACAGGGAACAATCCCGAGCTTGCCACCGGAGGCCATTGGGCAGTTTGTTGACCAGCGGGACGTCTCCGGCCTTAACCTGACAACCGCCGGAATGGTTCGCAGGGCGTTGGAGCAGATCAAGGTGGTAGACCCCGCTTGCGGTTCAGGCGCCTATCTGCTCGGCATACTACACGAGCTGGTTGACCTTGAAACGGTGCTCTACAATGAGAAGCTCGTCACGGACCCTAAAAGCCTGTATGAGCTAAAGCTCCGTATTATTGAGGAGAACGTCTATGGTGCAGACATTGACCAGTTCGCCGTAAACGTGGCGATGCTGCGCCTGTGGCTGTCCCTCTCCATTGAGTACGATGGCTACCCTCCACCCGCCCTGCCCAACCTGGACTTCAAGATCGTACGCGGCGACAGCTTGACGGCGCCGGACCCCAACCCATCCGTTCATGGCGCCCAATACCAGATGTTCCGCGAGCAAGTCCATGCGGCGTCGGGGCGGCTGGCAAAGCTCAAACATCAGCACATGAACGCTGTGGACCCTGAAAAGAGGATGCGAGCGGAGGAGATTCAAAAGGAGTTAGCCAACCTCAGGATGGCCCTTACTTTCGCTCCCGCGCCAAAAGATGCCGTTGATTGGCGGGTCACGTTCGCCGAGGTGTTTGCTGACGGCGGCTTCGACATCGTGGTGACCAATCCCCCTTATCTGCGGCATGAGGTGGTGAAGCGACAGTTCGGGGACCACTACAAAGATTCGCTTGTAACTCTATACCCCGAAGCCTGCGTCAGGACCGCCGACATCTACGTGGCGTTCTACGCTCGAGCCCACCAGCTACTCAAGCAGAATGGCGGTAGCTGCTTCATCTCGTCCAACAAATGGCTGCGCGCCAGCTACGGCGAAAAACTGCGCCAGCACCTACTCGACAGCCAGGCTTTCCACCTGATCGTGGACTTCGCAGAGCTGCCTGTCTTCCAGGCGGCCACCTTCCCCGCTATTTTTCATTGGCAGAAGCAGCTACGGGGTGACACACCCACCACGTGGGCGGTGGTCAAAGACCTGCAATCCTGCTACGACGATGGAATCCGGGAGCACGTCACCCGCATTGCGCAGACCGTGCCGGCCTCACAGTTTGGCAAAAACAAAGCCCGCCTTGCCTCTCCCACCGCCGCCGGCCGTCGGACCCAAATGGAAGCCAGCGGTCCCCGCCTCGGCGAACTGGTCAAAGGGCGAATTTACTTCGGCATCAAGACAGGACTCAACGAAGCTTTCATCATCGATCGGGCAACTCGCGACCGTCTGATTGAAGAAGACCCCATGAGTGCAGAGATCATCAAGCCTCTGCTGGTGGGGGACGACGTGCGCCGCTACGAGGCACACTTCCGGGAAAGGTATCTCATCTGGACCTACATAGGCGTTCCTATAAGACGGTATCCAGCAATCTTCAAGCACCTGAACCAGTTCCAAGAGAAAGCAGAGAAGCGTTCGGACCAAGGCGATCACTGGTGGGAACTGCGGGCTTGTGATTACTACGACGCCTTCGACCGCCCGAAAATCATCTATCCCGACATCGCCAAAGAAACCCGATTTGTAATGGATGCGAACGGTTACTATGTAGAGGCTACCGCCTTCATCATACCAACAAACGACTGGTTTCTGCTTGGTGTGCTCAACTCTGCGTCAGCGTTTGAGTATGTCAAGCTATGCGCTTCTGTACTCGGCGACGAGGAAAAAGGTGGCCGTGTTCGGTTCAAAACCATCTACGTGGGGACCATCCCCATCCCCGACGCTTCGATGCCGGAGCGAGAGACTATAGCGAAGTTAGTGGAAGGCGCGCATCGGCTGCATAATGAGAGGCGGAATCGAGTCGAGCAGTTCCTGCAACATATCGCAATCTCACCTGCCGAGTTTAGCAGCCGCAACCCTCTGCAACAGCCCTGGCAGTTGTCTCAGGAAGAGTTGCAACGGCGCGGCAAAGGTGCAAGCTGGCAACTTACACTTCAAGCTCAGGAAAAGACTGCGGCGCTGACTGAGCAGATTGCAAAAATCGAGCACGAGATAGACGAGCGGATGGCTCATCTGTACGGAGTCGGGTAAGGATAAAAGGTGGTTCGTCCCTAGTGAACATCCTCCACGCGACTACTGACCCTTCGTTGCTCCAGCGCCTGAAGGAGATGCTGGGAAGCTCGGCGCGGGCCCTTGATAGTCTCTACGGCGCAGTTGTACGGTTAACACGCGACAGGGAAGAAAAGGCGGAGAGCGT
>JAUYDU010000052.1 GCA_030691665.1 Chloroflexota bacterium | reverse complement strand
CCGCCGTCTCCTCCGACAGGATCGAGTGGTCGGGGTACTCGGCGGCCAGGATCTCCTGGATGGCCCGCTCCGAGGCCAAGTCGGCGGCGGTCACCAGATTGCCTCGCCCCTTGACCCGCACCTCCTGCTCCCGCCCGAAGCCGGCCATAACGATGCGCCCAGCCTCCTGAGCGCAGAGCCGGGCCACCTCCAGGGGGCTCCTGCCTCTCCTGGACGAAGGCAGATCAGTGGGCATAGGGCGCCGGCAGCCCTATCCTGTCCCGCGCCTCCACCAGAGTCTCGCGGGCGATGACGCTGGCGCGAGCGGCCCCGTCGGCCAGCACGCCTTCGACGTAGTCGGAGCGAGCGGCCAGCTCGGCCCGCCGCTGGCGGAAGGGAGCCAGGGCGCGGTTGATCCCCTCGGCCAGTTGCTTCTTGCACTCCACGCAGCCCCGCTTGGCCGTAGTGCACTCCCCGTAGACAACCTCTACCTGGTCCGGGTTGAAGAAGCGATGGAGGCTGTAGACGTTGCAGACCTCTGGCCGGCCGGGGATGTGGCGATGGGTGCGCTGGGGGTCGGTGACCGCGGTCATCACCCGCCGCTCCGTCTCCTCGGGCGTGGCCGCCAGGGGGATGTCGTTGTTCAGGCTCTTGCTCATCTTGTTGACGCCGTCCAGGCCCAGGATCATCGGCGCCTGGCTGAGCTTGCCCTGGGGCTCGGGGAAGGTGTCGCCGAACAGGCGATTGAAGCGGCGGGCGATCTCCCGCGCCAGCTCCAGGTGGGGGAGCTGGTCCTCGCCGACGGGCACCGTGTCCGCCTTGTACAGGATGATGTCGGCGGTCATCAGGACCGGGTAGCCCACCAGGCCGTAGTTCACGTTGTCGGGGTGCATCCGCACCTTCTCCTTGAAGGTAGGGACGCGGGTGAGCCAGCCCAGGGGGGTGACCATGCCCAGGAGGGTGGCCAGCTCCACCACCTCCGGCACGTGCGACTGGACGTAGAGGATGCTGCGCTGGGGGTCGATGCCGGCGGCCAGCAGGTCGAGGGCGGTCTCCAGGACGTTCTGGCGCAGGCGGTCGGTCTCCTCCAGGGTGGTGAGGCTGTGGATATCGACGATGGAGTAGATGCAGTCGTAGTCCTCCTGGAGGGCCACGTAGTTGACCATGGCCCCCAGGTAGTTGCCGATGTGCTGCCCGCTGGTGCAGCGGATGCCGGAGAAGACGCGACCACGCTTCATGGTGAGCCTATCGAACCGCTCATGGTGAGCCTGTCGAACCATTGGTCATGGGACTAGGTGGATGGTAGCACAGGAGCGAGGGGATGGGGAATAGGAGGTAGGAACCTGGGCGGGATGGGGGTCCGGGTTGCATCACTGGAGGTGCCAACCAGCCCGATTCCCCGTCGCCGGCGCTCCTCTAGGTCCCCAGACGAAGCCTCGCGGTGAAAGGAACGGGTAAAGTTCTTTCCCACCGACGACCCAGAGGAAGCCACCACGGGGCCGCTCGTCGATCACTTCGAGACCTCGGGAACGAAGCAGGGCCACAAGCCCTCCTGTCTGCTCCTTCCCCTCATCCTGCAGCGGGACGATGTGCTCGCCCAGCGATCCCGCCCTATGCTGGTCTGAAGCAGCCGCATCCGATTCTGCTGGTGTTCTCTCGTCGGCCGCCTGGGGCTGGACATCGACACCAGGAGTGCCCGCCAGCTTCCTCGCCGGCCGTTCCTGCCCCCGTGCCAGAAGCCTGAGCTGGCCACCCTCGCCCTCCTGAACCTTCCGCCTCGCCCTACAACGGCTGCAAACCCACCAGTCGCCAGAAGGCTTTTGCTCAACGCGCATCGGCGTCTCACACTTATCGCAGACTCGATTCCCAGACCGGCGAGGCCCATACGAGAAACGCCGCCTGTATTTGCAGTCCGGATATTTCGTACAGCCCCAAAACATTGGATCGTAGGCCTGGTAGGTTACCGGGGCTACGACGAGCAAGGGAGCCTCATGGATTGGACACGTGCGCATCGCTGGGTCATCTGGATCCAACCACATGCTGAGCAGGTCTTTCAGACGAACTTGCTCGGCGTGAGCATCCGCTACAGCCTTGGAGTCCCAGCGGTCCATGATCTCGGCCGTATCGACGTGGGACAGCGGATTAAGGCCGCCAACGTATAGGAGGCGGTCCTCGATGAAGACGAGCTTCTGGTGCATCATGCGGAAGAACACCAGCTTCACACCGAACCGCTCAAGCCGTTGATGGACGGTCTCGTACCACGACCGTAGGTTCGCTGCCTCGCAATCGGCTGACGGCCGAGTGACGACGTACACGTCCACGCCCCGCTCGATACAATCTCTGAGCCTCGGCACCACCTCCTCAACTCGACGCCCCAAGAAGGGGGCGAAGATGACGACACGTGACTTCGCCCGGGAGAGGTCATAATCCAGAGCTGCGAAGAAGTCGCGTTCGCTGCAAACCCGAAGGTGGTTGGTGTCCAGGTCGGAGACTTCTCCGTGGCGGATCCGGGCATTGGCATCCGCGACAGAGCGGTGAAAGTCGGCTCTGAGGAAATCCTCTGCGGCGATGATGTCAGTCTCGGCTGCGTATTCGACCAGATCCCAGAGGGGGGAGCGCTTCAGGTGCTTGCGGACGTGGGCGCGGCTACCTAGGACAAACAGCCGATGCTTGGCTCGGGTGACCGCAACGTTTATCAACCTGCGGCCCTGGCCCTCGGTCAGCAAGAGACGCCCAGCTTTCCAGTTGGGTTCATCTTCCACGTAGTCGAGAATGATGACATCGTTCTCTGAACCTTGAAAGCTGTGGATAGTACCAGACCTCACGAGGTCGAGGCGGTTCCTCTCTTCAAGGAGGACCCTGAGAAGATTTGCCTGAGCGCGGTAGGGAGTAATGATCCCTATGGGACGCTTGTCGGACGCGGCGTCGCCGATCTGAGATCCTTCTAGCAATGTCCCCGCCAGATCAACAGCCACCAATGCGGAATAGACGTTGAACTTAGAGGGCCGAACGCCGGGTGATCGCTGTGACCATGCACCGAGGGAAGTCGTATCCACCATGGAGACCTGCCTACCAGTGGGGGTGCGTTTCCCCCACAGAATGTCACCCTGGCGTTCTTCGCTGAAGCCATCCCTCAGTCTTCCACCGTAAAAGTTGTCGCTGGCAAACTGTCGGATCTTGGGAGCCATTCGATGCTGAGTCCATAGGTCGACGCGCAGATCGCGCTTGTTATCGGGCAAGTCTGGTTCAGCTACGCCAGCTTGCTCAAAGATGTCACGACCGAGCCACTTTTTGGCCAGTTCGGTATCGGACTGCACTATTGGCGGAAGCTGTTCAAAGTCGCCAACCAAGATCACTCTCTTCTGGGCCGTTAGGCTGACGAGATACACGAGGGGCAACGGTGCCATGCTGGCCTCGTCGATGATGACGTTCTCGAAGGTTCGTCTGCACAGGTTCTCGTCGATCGCAGCTCGCGTCAGCGTTGAGGCGATAAACGTCGCGTGGTCAATCACTCTTTTCAGAAGGCCCGACAGCTCATCTTGGATCCGAGTGCGCTCCTCCTCGAGCTGTCTAGACTCCTTAGCCAAGTCGTCATCCTGGCGTTGCGCTTCTTCTCGCGTCAGCTTTGGGAGAGCGGCCAACCACTGGGCCTTCAGTCGAGCAGTGTGGGCGGTGTCTCTGTTTTTCTTTTCGTGGGCCTCGGCAGCACTGAGGGCCTTCTCGGCTCGGCTCTTCTGCTGAGCCGCAACACCCACCGCCGCCTGAAACGGGGCAGGATTCTTCCTGAAAATCCTTCGCAAGCCGCGTGGATTCAGAACTCGTTCAAGCTCTTCCTGCGCCCGGAGAAGCGCCTCGCTGGCATCGCGATACTCGTCGCGGCGTTTAGATAGGGCAGCCACTGCGCCTGCTAGTGCCCGCTCCCTGCTCTCTGCCTCCTCGGCGGCGCGTTCCGCATTCGCCCAGGCCGAAAGCACCTGCTGAAGTTGCTGGCGGGCTTCCGAGTTGACAGCCAATTGTTGCGAAATCTGCGCTAGGCGCGACTCGAGGTCGGCACCGAGTCGTCGTGCCACCTCTTCCGCCTGCAGTTTCTCGATCCGCGCCAGATCGGGGTGGCTGGTGGTACCATACCGGAGCAGCTTTCCATCAAGGTAGGCGGGTGTCTCGTAGAGTGGGCCTCCCTCGCCCGCAGCCCTGAGAATCGCCTCGTCGACGGCAATATTGGTATGAGAGGCGAGCAAGACTGATTCCCCACGCTCCACCAGAACCTCGCACAACGCTGCGAGGGTCCGGGTCTTGCCGGTTCCTGGCGGCCCCCAAATGAACTGAATCTCGCTTCCTACGGCCCGTTCCAGCGCGTCCCGCTGGTCCGGATCAAGAACGATTTTCGAGTCCACTTCCGTTCGAGAGAGGCGGGCATTCGCTAGGCCGAAAACCATTTGCGCAAGCCTATCACTTAGAGTGGATAGCGCCGGATCCCGGAGTCTGGCCAGGATGCTCTCTAGCACCGCCGTGGAATCCACCGAGATCTCGACGCGGGGGATATTCGGGCCGAGGTCGCGCTGCAGCCCGAGGGTTAGTTCCATACCTCGGATGGAGATAACTAAAGCGCTCAGCCGCTCATTGCCGATCCGAGCGACAACCCTGGAATCGTCGGGGATCAAAAAGTCTCGCTCTAGGAGGAAATCATACAGGATCCAGCCCGCCGCCTCCCGCAAGCGCGTCCCGCCGACAGCGGAGGTGGTGCGCTCGGCCTGTGTCCTCTGAAGGTAGGCTATCTCCTCCTCTAGAGCGCCGCGCAACTCCCGCTCGAGGCTTTCGCGATCCATCGGCTTGGCCTCATCTATGGCGGCGCTCCGGAAACCGCCCGGTGCGCCGCATGGCCTCCTCGCTCTCGTCCCGGGAGCCGCCGTAGTCGGCAGTGGACCGCTGCTCTTGCATAGCTACATCCGCTCCGGCGCCCGCACCCCCATGAGGGCCAGGGCCGGCCGGCGGCCATCACAGGCCGAGAGCTTCACATAGGGCGCGCTGGTAGCCCAGCACGTCCTTTTCCGGCAAGCTCCCCAGCCTGCGGCTTATCATACCCGCCTTGACAGTGCGGATGATACCTGTGGCGACCGATGGCTTAGCCAGGCCAGATTCCTGCCACCCCTCGATGAGGTGATCGCCCACCAGCAGAGGTTGACGAACACGGCTGGTGATGGCGCCGATGATCACCTCGCGGCGGCTGCTGTGATAGGCGTCGGAGCTGATGACGACGGCCGGCCGGTTCTTGGCCACGGGCCTGTCTGTAAACTGGAAGGGGACAAACACCACGTCGCCGCGACTATAGGTCGTCGTAGACTGCGTCATCCTCGTTATCCCAGAGCTCGGCGAGCACGGGGTCGGCCTCGGCGGTCAAGTATTCCGCAGGCTCTTCTGCCAACTGGCGCTCGATAGCTTGCACAGAGTATTGGCGCATCGTCGTCCGTTTGCGGACGGCCACAATCTTCAAGCGGGAATGAACATCAGGCTCCAAGTCGATAGTCAGTCTTGCCCTCTTAGCGACCATCCTTCATCACCCCGGTAGCCAATGTAGCGTATTTACAGAAAAATGTCAATACTGAAAACCTACATCCGCTCCGGCGCGCGGACGCCCATGAGGGCCAGCGTGCGGGCCAGGGCCAGCTTGCACGCCGCCACCAGCTTCAACCGGGCCTTGGACAGGGGCACATCGTCGGTGACGACGCGGCACTTCTCGTAGAAGTCGTGGAAGACGGTGGCCAGGTCGAGGGCGTAGTGGGGCAGGTGGTGGGGCTCCAGGGTGCGGGTCACCCCCTCCACCACCTCCGGCAAAAGCAGCATCTTGCGGATGAGGGCCAGCTCGGCCGGATGGGTGAGCAGCGACACGTCGCCGGGGGCGTAGTCGATGCCGCGCTCGGCGGTGTGGAGGAGGATGCCGGCGATGCGGGCGTGGGCGTACTGGACGTAGTAGACGGGGTTCTCGGCCGACTGGCGCTTCGCCAGCTCCAGGTCGAAGTCCATGTGGGAG
>JAUYDU010000033.1 GCA_030691665.1 Chloroflexota bacterium | reverse complement strand
CGAAGTCCTCTATCGCAAGTGGCGTCCCCAGTCCTTCTCGGAGGTGGTGGGCCAGGAGCCGATCACCCAGACGGTGCGCAACTCGGTGGCGACGGGCCGGGTGGCTCACGCCTACCTGTTCTGCGGCCCCCGCGGCACCGGTAAGACCAGCATGGGCCGCCTGGTGGCCAAGGCGGTGAATTGCCTTCAGCCGGCCGACGGCGAGCCCTGCAACGCCTGCGACTCGTGCCAGGCCTTCCTCGAGGGGCGAGCGATCGACTTCATCGAGCAGGACGCCGCCAGTCACAATAGTGTGGACGACATCCGCCAGCTGCGGGAGAACGTCGTGCTGAACCCCATGGCCGCCCGCTACAAGGTGTACCTGCTCGATGAAGTGCACATGCTGAGCACCAGTGCCGAGAACGCCCTCCTCAAGACTCTGGAGGAGCCGCCGCCTCACATCATCTTCGTCCTGGCCACCACCGAGTCGCACAAGGTGCCGCCCACCATCGTCTCCCGCTGCCAGCGATTCGATTTCCGCCGCCTGCCTCTGGCGGCGATGGTTTCCCGGTTGGAGTACATCTGCCGGCAAGAGGGAATCCAGCTCGAGGAGGCGGCCCTTCAGGAGATCGCCCGCAGCGCCAGCGGCAGCCTCCGCGACGCCATCAATCTGGTGGAGCAGCTCAGCACCTACTACGGCTCCTCCCCCACCCTGGAGCAGGTGCGCGATTCCCTGGGCCTGACCGCCGACGCCCGCAGCCGCCAGTTCGCCCGCCACATCCTGGAGAAGGACCTGTCGAGCGGGCTGAAGCTCATCGCCGGCGTGCGGGACGACGGCATCGACATGAGGCAGTTCCAGCGCGAGGTGGTGAGCTACCTGCGCTATCTGCTCCTGATCAAGGCGGGCGTCGAGGACACCCTCGACGTGGCGGCCGAGGAGATCGGCGAGATGCGTTCCCTGGCGGCGGCCGCCGTCAGTGATGACATCCTGCGGGCGCTGCGGGCCTTCGGTCAGGCCGACTTCCGCGACGATCCTCAGTCTTCCCTGCCGCTGGAGCTGGCCCTGGCCGAGCACGCCCTGGGGCCGGTCGTTGCCCGGGCAGCAGCGGCCGAGGAGGCCGAGCCAGTCGTGCGGCCGCGCTTCCCCTCCGGCCGTCCGGCGCCGCCGGCGCAGGCGCCCAGGCTGCGAGCACGCCTCCAGGAGCCGGCGTCACGGGCGCAGGCACCGGGGCCAGCGGCTGGCTCAGAGGGGGCCGGGGGTGAGGCAGCGGAGGCGGCTGTGGCCCCCGGCGAAGGTGAGCGGCAGTCGGCGAAGGCTGCACCTTCAGAGCAGCCGGCTGCTGCTGGGGGCGACGACTTGATGCACCGCCTTCGCCTGGCCTGCAAGGCGGTGGACCATCGCCTGGCCGGCTGGCTCAACGGCACCTGCGAGATTCAGTCGCTGGAGAACGGCGTCTTGGTGCTGGCGTTCTACCCACAGTTTGGCTTGCACAGAAGCAAGATCGAGCAGCCGTCCGGTCGGCGTATTGTGGAGGAGGCAGCCTCGCGCCTTCTGGACCAGAGCATTACCGTCGAATGCACCACCAGCGAGCGCGACAGGCCGGGCGGGAGGCCCCCCGGGCAAGGTGGGCATCTGGTGCAGGCGGCTCGTGAGATGGGAGCGCGGCCTGTTCTCGGCAGGAAGGGAGGTCCCAGTGGCGACGCGCGGAATGAATCCTGACATGCTTCGCCAGCTCCAGCAGATGCAGGCCCAGATCTCCAAAGCGCAGCAGGAGCTGGAGGAGTCGACGGTCGAGGCCAGTGCCGGTGGCGGCGCGGTCACCGTGGTGGTCAGCGGCCACCCCAAGATCGAGTCCATCAGGATCGCGGCGGAGGCGGTAGACCCCGACGACGTGGAGATGCTGCAAGACCTCATCGCCGCCGCCCTCAACGAGGCCCTGGAGAAGGTGCGCACGATGCAGTTGCAGCGGCTGGGCGGTCTGGCCGGCGGCCTCAACATCCCCGGGCTAACCTAGAATCATGGCGGACGTCACGTCTTCTGCTGCTGCCCCAGTGGTGAGGCTCATCGAGGAGTTCCACAAGCTCCCGGGCATCGGCCCCAAGAGTGCCCAGCGCCTCACCTATCATATCCTGCGCGCGCCCGCGGAGGAGGCCACAGCCCTGGCTCAGGCCATCCTGGAGGTGAAGGAGAAGATCGCTTTCTGCTCGGTCTGCCAGAACGTGACCGACTCCGACCCCTGCCTGATCTGTGCGAACCCCGAGCGGGACCCCTCCCTCCTCTGCGTGGTGGAGGAGCCTCTGGATATCCTCGCCCTGGAGCGAACGGGCAGCTATAACGGTGTCTATCACGTCCTCCACGGCGTCCTCTCGCCTATGGATGGCATCGGCCCCGAGGACCTGAAGGTGGAGGAGCTTCTGGCGCGGCTGAAGGGGGGCTCGGTGCAGGAGGTGATCCTGGCCACTAACCCCAACCTGGAGGGCGAAGCCACCTCCATGTACCTCAGCCGCCTGTTGCGCCCGTTGGGGGTGCGGGTGACCCGCCTGGCGCGAGGCCTGCCCAGCGGCGCCGACCTGGAATACGCCGACGACGTAACTCTGAGCCACGCCCTGGAGGGGCGGCAGGAGATGAGCTGAGGCTATGACTGGCTCGTTCTTGCTGGACTGGGGTTTTCACGACCGCCCCATTGCGCCAGAGGCGCATCCCGCCGCAGGCGGGAAAATGGGGCGGCATCGAGAACGGACCACATGCCCCCGCCTTCTCCGCCATCCGCAGAGGCGGAGTCCGCATGGCGGACAGGCAGGGGTAAGGAACCACCCCCGGTGAACCGGGTGCCTCGACGCTGGGGCCCATGCCAAGACGGCACCTAGGATCTATAAGACCGAGGCCATCGTCCTGCGCCAGCGCAAGCTGGGCGAGGCCGACAAGATCGTCACCCTGTACACCCCCAACTACGGCAAGCTGGACGCTGTGGCTAAGGGGGTGCGCCGCCCCAAGAGCCGCCTGGGCGGCCACCTGGAGGTGCTGACTCACGTCATGGTGATGCTGGCCCAGGGGCGCAACCTGGACGTCGTCACCCAGGCTCAGGCCATCGA
>JAUYDU010000543.1 GCA_030691665.1 Chloroflexota bacterium | reverse complement strand
CGCACCTTGCCTGCCTGCTGCAACTCACTGAACACCTCTGCCATTTCGAGAGCATCGTCACCTGTGATACATCCCTGGTATGGAACGCCCCGGCGGGAGGAGATGGGGTTGTGGACCAGCAGTAGCTCCACGTGGTCTGTTTGCAGGCGGCGCAGGCTTCCCTCAATGCTTGTTAGAATGTAGCCGCGCTTATCGCCCGCCTTGTCTGGCGGAAGACTTATCTTGGTGGTGATGTTTACTTCCGCCCTGTGTCCCTTCAAGCCTTGTCCCACAAGCTCCTCAGCCTTGCCACTCCCGTAGCCAGGGGCCACGTCGAAGAAGGTGACGCCCAGCTCTAACGCCCGGTGGACGGCGCGGATGGACCCCTCATCCGTGGTTGCTCCCCAAACGCGTCCAATTCCACCTCCTCCGAACCCAACCTCGGAGACCCTCAAGTCCGTGCGTCCCAGCGTGCGGTATCTCACTCTTGTTTATCCTCCCAGACCCAGGGAGACCTAGCCATCCCTGGCGGATGTCTGAGTCCCTCTGGAAAGCGCGCTCATTAGCTCGACGCCCTCAACGGCAGGTGACTCCTTGTAGAGGAAGCAGGCCGTTGCACGCCGACTATCGGTGCGGTAGAGCGGAGGTCGCTGTTCGTGGCAAACAGGCATGACCACCGGGCAGCGCCCTGCGAACCTGCATCCGTTCCCCGCACCACTCCCCCTCCCTGTCCTCTCGGTCTCAATAGCCTCCGTGCCCCACTTCAGCTTGGGGTTCGGTAGTGGAATGGACCCCACCAACAGCCTGGTGTACGGGTGCTGGGAGCTTCGGATAACCTTCTCCACATCTCCTACCTCTACAGGTGAGCCCTGGTAGAGCACCAGGATAGTCTCTGCCACCTGGTAGGCGGTGGTGAGGTCGTGGGTCACGTACACAAGAGATATGTTCAGTTCTCGAGACAGCTTTAGAAGAGTCCCGAGGATGGTTGCCCGCAGCGACGCGTCCACCATGGAGACGGGCTCGTCCGCCAGGAGTATCTTCGGGTTCGGCAGAAGCGCTCGTGCTACCATGACACGCTGTCGCTGGCCCCCGCTGAGCTGGTGAGGATAGCGCCCTAGCGTCTCCTCTGGCCGGAGGCCCACCATGTCAAGGACCTTGTCCACCATCTCCCGACGCTCGCTCCTCGACCGAGCCAGGCGGAACTTGACAATAGGGGTGTTGAGCACGTTATCCACTTTGTAGAAAGGATTGAACGCCTCAAACGGGTCCTGGAAGATGGCCTGCACCTCACGCCGGAACACCTTCCACTCCTCACGGGAGAGCTTCTTTAGCTCTTTCCCACGGTAGAGCACCCGGCCACTGCTGGGATGAGTGATGCCCAAAAGCAGCCTGGCCAGCGTAGTCTTGCCGCTGCCGCTCTCTCCGGCGATTGATATGACTGAAGGTCTGTCGCCGCTGATGACGAGAGAGATGTTGTCCAGTGCCACAGTGCGGCGGCGGCTCAACAGGCCGCCGCCGAAGACCTTGGTCAAGTTGTGGGCTTCTAGCAGCGCTGTCATCGTCTACCCTCTGCCCACAAATGACAGGCGACCCACCGACCCGGGCGTGCCTCCTGCCAGGCGGGCTCATCTACCGAGCACCGCTCCACCGCGTGCGGACACCGGGGCTGGAACGCGCAACCGGCTGGAAGGTTCAGCAGCGAGGGGGCAACGCCAGGGATGCCCTTGAAATCTCCCTTCCTGTCCAACGAAGGGAGGGTGTCTATGAGCAACCGAGCGTAAGGGTGAAGGGGGTCTTCGAAGATCGCCTCCGTTGGCCCCATCTCCACCAGCCGGCCAGCATACATCACGCCAAGGCGATCCACAAACTGGGCCATGAGGCCCATGTCGTGTCCCGAGAGTATGACCGAGGCGCCAAGCTCCTGCTGCACTCTTTCCAGGGTGTGCATCACCCGCCGTTGGACCACCACGTCCAGAGCACTGGTGGGCTCGTCAGCGATGACTACTTTGGGCTTCAGGGAGATGGCCATGGCGATGCATACCCGCTGCTTCATACCCCCGCTCAGCTCGTGTGGGAACATGTTGGCCACCCAATCACTGAGGCCGACCCACTGGAGCAGCTCCCGCACGCGACTGTCTAGCTCCGCTCTGCTCTTGCCCCCATTGTGGGCGCGCATTGTATCCACAATCTGTTCCCGTATGCGCATCACGGGGTTGAGGGAGTTCATGGCGCCTTGGGGGATCAAAGAGATGGCCGCAAATCGTGCCAGGCGTATCTCCTCATCAGACAGTCGCAGGAGGTCCACGCCGTCTAAGAGGACCTGTCCTGCGACGATGCGACCTGGCGGCTTTATCATCCGGAGGAGCGCCAACACGGTGCTGGACTTGCCACACCCTGATTCTCCGACCAGCCCTAGCTTCTCTCCTGCTCTTACGGAGAAGCTCACTCCCTCAACGGCGTTGACTACTCCGCTATAGGTGTCATAGCGGACGCGGAGCTCCTTCACCTGCAGGACGTCTGGGCTCATTTAGTCCTCTGGAGCCTGGGGTTTGCTATCCGGTCCAGACCGGCGGACGCCAGGAGCAGGCCTATGAAGATGACCACAATAACCGCGATGGGCGGACTCCACCACCACCACATGCCCCTCAGTATGGCGCCGTAGAACCGGGCCCAGTAAATCATCATTCCAAGGGTAAACTCGCCCTGTGGCCCTAGTCCCAGCGCCTCGAGCCCTATGGTGGCCAGAATGGCCCCGGAAACGGAGGCGACAAAGCCAGCGGCAATGTACGGCAACAGGTTGGGGAGCATCTGCTTCACCACCAACTCCATACCGCTCTCACCGTTGAGCCGCGCCACCTCCACATACAACCTCTCTCGCAAGGACAGCGTCTGAGCCCTTATGGCCCGCGTTGGGTACATCCAGGCCAGAGAGGCGACTATCAACGCCATCATCTCCACGCTCATGGTCCTGATGTTGGTGGCCACGATGATCATGATGGCGATGCCCGGAATGGTGAAAACCACGTCGGCGACAGTGCGTATTACCAGGTCCACCAGACCGCCAAAGTACCCCGCTGCCAGTCCGAGCACGACTCCGATGCCCAACCCCACTGCGCCCGCCAGGAGGCCTATCTTGACGGTGTTGGGGATGGACAGGATGAGGACGGCCAACACATCGCGGGCCTGCCTGTCGGTGCCCAGCAGATGGTCTCGGGAGGGCCTGAGCCCGGGGTCGAAGGCGCCCACCCTGGCATCGTCCTGGTTGATGATGGCGGAGCCGACGTATCCTACAAGCACCACAGCGACGATGACTGCCAGCCCGCTCACCAGCAGCATGTTGAGCCGAGCGAATCTTAGTGCTCTATGCGCTCTGTCCCTATACATAGTGGCCATGTGCTGGTCACCGCCTTCGGTACGTGATTCTCCGGTCTATCAGCGGGTAGATGAGGTCCATGATGAAGAGTGTTACCGCCAGCCATACTACCAGCACAACGATAATTCCTTGTATCACCGTGTAGTCTTTGGCGTGTATGGCCCGGTACAGTTGGTGACCGATGCCCGGGTAAGCGAATATCATCTCCACCAGCACTGCCCCAGTTACCACGTGCCCCAGGGACATCGCCAGTGAGGTCGTTGCCGGGAGCATAGTGTTGCGGACGCCGTACCACAGGAATATCCGGCGCTGCTTGAGTCCCTTGGCCTCGGCCAGGTTGATGTAGTCCTCACCCAGAACGCTTATCATCATGCCCCGCATCCCCAACGCCCAGCCCCCCACGCCAGCCAGCACTATCGAAAGCGCTGGCAGGGCAGCGTGTTTAAGCACGTCTGCAATAGACCCCAGGCTAAGCTGGAGCGCTGTGCCAAAACTGTACCCACCTCCTCCAGGGAACACCCGCACAGAGACCGCGAAAAGGAAAAGGAGGATTATGCCAAGGAGGAAGTACGGGACGGCATGTAGGACGAGGAAGACAGGCACAACCCCTCGCAGGCCCCTGGGCGCCGTAGGCCACCCCAGCACCGCCCCCATGAGGATTCCCAAAACGAACGTTATCAGAATGGCCGTAATCAGGAGGCCCGCCGTCCAGGGCAAGGCGCCTGTGATGACGCTGCTGACGCGCTGCGGGTAGTTGTTCAGCGAGTAGCCCAGGTCACCCCTGAGCAGGTCGCCCCAATAGCTTATGAACTGCTTCCAAACTGGCTTGTCCAGGCCGAACTTCTTTCGGTACTCCTGGACCATCCCTTGCACATCGCCCACGGTGCCTCCCATGGCGACCATCTGGTCCATCTTCTGCTGGACGGGGTCTCCGGGCATTAGACGTGGGATTATGAAGTTGATGCTGATGGCGCTGATTATCACCACCAGCAGCATCCCCAGGCGCTTGACTATGTAGTCCACAGTCATCAGGAGCCTCCCACAAGAGGGACCTGCAGGGCAGGTCCCTCTTGTGCAAAGTGCGGCTTGAGTACGCAGCCCGTCTCCGCTACTGGGTCGGCTTGAGCCTTTGTATCACGAGGTTGAACCCTTCCCAAGGCAGGTAGGGCGCGATGTACGGGTCATCTATGCTCGGCCAGCCGGTCCAGTAGGTGGTATTGAAGGGCAACACATGGAACTCCTCCAGCAAGTTGATCTCCGGCATGTCCCGAAGGTATATCTCCATAGCCTGGCTTACAAGCGACATGTACGTGGGGTCATCGGGCGATGGCTGCATCGCTTCCATCTTGTCCAGAAGCGCGTCCAGGTCCTTGTTCACGTAGCGGGTCATGGCCCGGATGAAAGTGAGCTTCCCGTCAGGTGGCGGCACGTACTTGCTATGGAAGTGCTCCAGCGTCTGCCACGGGTCGTAGATGCTGCCGCAGTGGGTAAACAGGATGGTGTCGAAGGTCCCTGTGTTTATGGTGTCGGAATAGCTCGCACCCGCCAGCACTTCGAACTTGGCGTCGAACCCGGCCTTTCTGAGCTGCTCCGAGACCACAGGGCCGATGGGATTGCCCGTACCCATGAACACGGTCAGGGGCAGCGGCTTGCCGTCGGGTTGAACCCAGAACCCCCCGGCTCCCTTCTTGAAGCCCTTCTTGGTCATGATTTCAGCGGTCTTGCTGATGTTGAAGTCGTCGGGCTTCCACTTGTCTATGAGCGGCTTCAACGGCGTCTTGTACCTGAAAACGGCGCCATAGGAGGAGATGGGGAGTACTTCTACCCTCTGGGTACCCTCATAGGCCAGAAGGTTTATCTCCTTCCTGTTGATGGCGTGGTTAATGGCCCAGTGGATTTCCGGGTCGTTCCAGATGGGCCTCTGGCCGTTGAAGGCGAGGCGGTACGTGCACCCGTCAGGGGCGCCGTAGGTCGGCCCACCGGGGTTCCAGGTGGTTATTTTCTTGTTCTGATCGCGCGCCGCTATGAAGACGCCAGGGACCATGCTGCCAGGGTAGTCCAGCGCGTTGTTCACTAGAAGGGTCCCGGCGTCTGCACCCTCAGGGATGGGCTGTATCACGATGCGCTGGACATTGGGCATCTCCTTCACAACACCCGCGTCCACGGCCCACCAGGTGTCGCGTAGGTCCCACCACATGGCGTCCTTGCTGGTTCTGGACAGCGTGTAGGGGCCGGTGCCCACTGGCTGTTGACGTCAAGGGACTATGTCAGGCCTAAGTGTCAAGCGATTTTGTCAGTCGGTCTCTCCCGGTTATGACGTCAAGGCCATGAGTTCCGCGATTCCGTCGTCGCTGTAGATGCCGGCCCAGT
>JAUYDU010000403.1 GCA_030691665.1 Chloroflexota bacterium | reverse complement strand
CCGTCCGCCCGTTGCGGATCTGCGCGGCGACGTCCGAGGTCACGCAGGTGGTCTGCCCGGCCTGCTCCACGGTCAGCTCGTGCGAACCGATGCGGATGGTGATCGTGCTGTCCGGGCGGGTGAGCGTCACCACCTCGACGGGGGCGTCCTTGGGGAACCAGTCGGCTGTCGCCCCGAACTCCTCGGCCAGGAACCTCACGGCAACGAACGTGCGGCTGTTCTCGATGAAGGGCGCCAGGTCCGACTCCTTGCCCACCTCGTCGCTGGTGTAACCGCAGGAACCGATCCACATGCGCACCGTCTTGCGGAGCCGCGAGCCGATGGGGGCCATTACGGCGTGCATCGTGCCGTACCGGCTCTGGGCCTGGACGGCCTTGACCGTGGCGTCGCTGACGTCCACCGTATCCAGGGACGCCCAGAGCGGCGGCGCCGGCTGACCCGGTTCGCGGTCGCCCTTGAGTGGCGAGAAGTAGTAGACCTTGGCCTCGGGGCAGTCGACAAGCGACAGGCCGCTAAACGTAAGCGTGATCGCCGGCAGCTCGCCCCCCAGGCCGGTCACCGTGATGTCGTAGACGCTGCTCAGGTACTCGAATTCCGGTAGGGGATCGGGCGGCAGAGCGAACCTGTGCACGGTGAGGGTGACCGTGCCGGGCACGTCAACGGCTGGCAGGAACGCGCTCCCCCATCCGCCGGGGAACGTGACCGCCGCCCCTTCCGGTCCCACGTCGGCGGCCGCAGCCTCCTCACCGCGCTGCTCCTTGTAGGCGTCCCTCGCCCGCGAGTAGGCTCCACCCTCACCGAACAGCCCCTCGATGGCCTTCTCGACGGCCTCGATCTTCGCCAGCTTGATCTCGTGCTCGGTCTTGGTGCCCGTCAGCGCGGCCTCGAGCGCCTCCACCTTGTCGCGCAGTGACTCGCCGTCCGCGGCCTTCTCGTAGTTGAGCTCCTCCAGCCGAACAAGCCAGTACTTGGCCTGGTCCAAGAGCCACTGGATCTTGCCCATCTTGACCCGCAGGGCCTCTTCCTCGCAGAGTTCGCACTCGCACAGGCCCTCCGGAGGCGGGGTCTCCTGGACCACCTTGCACCAGCGCAGAAGGGCCAGGATCATCTCGTAGTGGGCCTCGACCTCCGTGGCCTCGGGGCCCTTGCACTCCTCGAACACATCGCCGGAGGCGTCCCAATCGTCGGGGGTGCGGCCAGGTCCGTCGGCCATCGCCCCACCCTCCGGCGCCTGGTGGGCGTGTGTCTTCTCATGGACCAGCAGCGTTGCCAGCCAGGAGTCCTTCTGGAAGGCCTGCACCGGGTCGGCGAGTTCGTCATCCGTCAGGGGCGCTAGCAGCTTGGCCAGGATGACGATGGTCGCCTGCCTGTCGGTCGTGGCGTCGTCCCCGAGGTCCTCGTCGGCCTCGATCTTGGCCCCGTCCAGCCACGACTGCACGTTGTCGGCCCAGTCCTTGTCGCCCATGTCCTTGAGGAACTGGATCGCCCGTTCGATGCGGACCCCTTGAGCCGGCGACAGCGGCGCGGCGGCCGCGCCTCCGGGCAGGACCGCGACAAGTAGGACGAGCGCAGGAACCGCGCTCAACCACCGCCAAAACCGGTCCCTGTTGACCATGTGAGCAGCCTTCCTTCAAAACCAGTCCGACCGCGGCGCCCGGGTGGCGGTGCGGTACAGGGACGGACGGGCGACCGGCAGTTGCTGCTCTTCGGCGTGACGGGTCGATTACCTCCGGCGGGCACCGGCTCGCCAGCCCGCACCTAAGCCCCGGCGCGGGGAAGCCAGCCGCGCCTCGGGCTGCGGGGATGGGGCACTCTCATCTCCGGCGCCGACGAGGACCGGCAATTGTGGGCTAGGTCCTCCAGCGACCACCTTTAGACCAGCGGATGCCTGGCGCCTTCCGTACCGCCGCGCCGTGGCCAGAACTTGCTCGTCCATCAGTCGTGTCCATCACCTCGCCTGCAGCTTGGGGTCACGGATAGGTTTTTCGCACTTCGCCAGCACCTGCCTGCCTTTGATGAAGTCCCCGAAATTCCTTACGCCTAAGGCTCGGCCCCAAAGCTGTACCCTTAGGGTGTTGATGGCTTCTGGGGTGGGGAAGGCGGAGCCGTAGAGACGCCGCCGACCCCGGCCGGTGGACTGCTCCGGCAACGCGAAGAGCTTGGCATCTTTGCGGATCCGCCCGATGAACGCCGTACGCTCGGGCAGTGTTTGCATCATTACCTCGTTAGTGAAGCTGCCGTCGGCCGATACCACCAGAAACGACCACCCTGGCCGTCGGCATCTAACGCCGACCTCAAGGCGACCACGCGTTCAGCGCCACGAAGACTGATCCGGCTGGCCCTGGCGTCACGGCGGTATTGCTCCCACTGCGCTTCAGGCGCGTTTCTGCGAGGCTTGCGCGGAGAAGGGCAGTGCAGCAGGTCGATAGGAATGGCCCGGGCGCGTGAGGGGCCGGGGCCCTCAGGCAACGCCGCGGCAACCTGCACAAAGCGTTGTGCCCAGATGAAGTTGTTGCAGAACGGCGGCCCCAGGGGGTCCCGCCGCCAACCGGTACCGGCGATCTTCCGGCCGCGTTTGCGCAGCAGAGTGTCGTCGAGCATGACCACCAACGGCTGGTTGCCCCCTAACCTGCCGAGAACATCGCGGCGGGCGGGGGCCAGCAGTGCGCCCGTGTCAAAACGCTCGTGGGCAAAGACACGATATGCGGCCGACCAATCGGCACACTGCTGGCCGGTGGCGTTGCGCATCCCGCTGACGGTGTGACGGCCGAGTGCCACCAGAGCCCCCAAAGCGAGGGTGCGAGCCCTCCGCCACGGACGTTCCTGCTTGAAGGCCGGGCGGGTCTGATCCCACAGTGAGTCGAAAGCCTCGATCATTCCGGCTGGTGTTTTTCCTTCAACGCCAAGGGCGGGACGCTGAGACGACGCAATACCAACTGCTCCCTGTCCTCGATGATCCACTCGACCACCTCGCCTCGCTCGAACTCCATCGCCTGGGCGATAGCTGAAGGGAAGTTGATGTACCACTGCTCGCTGTTCTTCCGCCGGATGAGCTGAACCTTAGTGGGAAAGCCCATGCCGTAGCCTCCTCGGACCTATCTAGTGATATGACTAGTATGCCATAGAACACAAAGGCCGAGGACAGCAGTCTTCCCCGGCCTAACACACCAAAGATTATCTAGTTAAAGGCCAAACGCGAGAGGGCCGGGTGGGTTGCCCCACCCGGCCCTCATCCTCGGAACCCTACCGGCTTGCGCCGGTCGGGCGCCTACGTCGCTTTACCAGGCACCACCAGGCAGAGCCTGCGCAGCTCCAGTCTCGCCGTTTCCGGCAGCATCCTGTACTGCGGTCGTAACGTCGAAGTTGCCGGACGGGGCGGTAGTGCCCCCAGCGTTGACAGTGAGAGTCAGCGTGGCTACTGTATCGCCGCCAGTCCAGGCCACCGAGTACGTGCCTGACTTATCGCCGCTAACACTGAAGCTGCCCCACACGGTTGAGCTACCGGCGTTGTAGAACAGGCCGTTGACGAAGGAGCCGGCCACGATGGTGGTCGTCTTCATGGCTTAGTCAAACGTGAGCGCCAGTGTGTCGCCCGTGTCCAAGCCCGGAGCACCGCCGTCAGCTGCCACGCCCGTAAACAACGCAGGAGCATCTGTGTCCAGCGTGATGGTGTCGCTCACGCCCGCAGTGGAGACGTTCCCCGCCTTGTCCTTGAAGAAGGCGTAGACCGTCTTGACCCCGTCGCCAGTCGAGAGCGTGAACGGGATATTGGTGTTGAACACGTAGTTGTTCCAGGTTGCTACCGTTGCTGAGTCATTGGTCTCACTGAAGCCGACCTTGTAGCGCGTGTTGGCCTCGGTCGGCGCAGTGGTGACCTTGATGTTGACCGCGGTGGTGTTCGTCAGGGGTGCGGCGTCGTTGATCGAGATCACCCCGTCGTTCGCCGGCACGGTGGTATCGATAATGACGGTCGCAGTGACCTGGGTCGCGTCGTTGCCGACCGCGTCATCGACGTCAACCGTGACCGCATAGCTACCCGC
>JAUYDU010000398.1 GCA_030691665.1 Chloroflexota bacterium | reverse complement strand
CGCATCCCGACGCGTCGGTCCACATCCTGCCGGAGCAGATGGGGGACCTGCTGGCCAACATGCCGCGCGAGGCCATCGTGGAGATGCACCGACGGGCGGAGCGGATCATCCGGGGCGAGGAGCCACCGCCACCACAATGGCCACAGAAAGGAGAGGAACATGCCGCTACGAGTAGAGAAGGGAGGTGAGCAAGATGGCGTACGCTGAACGCTGCCCCGTCTGTCACGGCGAGGGCACCTACAAGGAGAAACCGTGCCACGGCTGCCTCGGCAGGGGCTGGGTGGAAGTCCAGGACGCATCCCACATGCCCTGGCCATGGCCATTGCCTAAGGACACGCCCGGGCCATTAAGGGGAATACTACCCCACGCGGGAAATTGAAGGGGCACCATGGCCAAATATGCGGAGGGGACAGAGGTCCCCATTGGGCGCTCGCGAGATGAGATAGAGCGCACCCTGGCCCGGTTCGGGGCTAGCGCCCAGGCGTGGATGCGGGACGACGAGAAGGGGGTGGTGACCGTAGCGTTCAAGCGGGGTGGCCACGCCTACCGTTTCATCGTCCCGTCCCCGCCGCTGTCCGCGTTCAAGGAGACTCCAACTGGGCGCTGGACCCGTACAGAACCACAGGCCGCGGCAGCCCGGGATGCGGAGGTCCGCCGCCGATTCCGCTCCCTGGCTAACTACGTCAAGGCGGTGCTGGACGCCACGGAGTCGGGCATTATCAAGGCAGAGGAGGCCCTGCTGCCGTACCTCTTGCTCCCCGAGGGGGACACGGTGTACCAGAGGGCGAGCCGCCAGCTCGAGAGAGGCGTAGACGTGAGCCTGGCGCGGGCCTTGACGGCGCCGGAGGAGCGCGATGCCTGATGCACGGCCCCCAAATGCGGTGGCCCAGCCATTTTGCCAGGGTGCCGACTGGAAGCCGCGTAAGTCCCTCAAGGAGCCGGGCACGTGCGGCGCGTGCGGCCGGCCGCTGGTGGGGCGCCACCGGTGGTTCTGCCCCACGCCCCGCGGCAAGGCGGACTTGCCCGGTGAGAGCTGCAGGGCCCGCTACGCCGTCAACCACTTCTGGTCGGAGGCGCGCGCTGAGGCGCTCAGGCGGGCTGGAGGCAGGTGTGTCAAGTGCGGGGAGGTAGCAGAGGAGGTCAACCACATAGTGCCGCGCGACGGAGGGGGGTACGGCCCGGGGTGCCACCACCACCAGGCCAACCTGGAGGCGCTGTGCCACCAGGGCCACCTGGCCGTCACGGCGGCACAGCGAGGCTATGGTGTGGAGCCAACGCCAGAGGAGAAGCGGATAGAGCGGCTAAGGAAGCGGCAGGCGCGGTACGTGACGCCGTGGCCTACGACGGGAAAACTCATATGAAGAAGGATGTGGAAATGGCCCTACTGGTGGCGGGCCAGGTCTATCACTGCCGGAAGTGTGGCAAGGATTATGTCAAACCCTTGGATGGCCAGAAGTGGTCACCCTGCGGCCACGCTGCGGCGCTCCAGGTGCGCTTGACTGGGGCAGCCGAGCCGCCGGAGCCGGCGCCGGCGCCACCCGTGGCACAGCCAGCCGCGCCGCCGAAGGCCGCACCGGAGCCGAAGCGGAGGGGCCGGAGGCCAGCGGTCCCCACCTGGGTCGAGGCTCAGGTCAAGAAGGAGCACGACTGGATAGCGCGCCAGCTTGCGCCAGACAACCCCGAGAACCAAAGGGCGCGCGCAGAAGACGTAGCCTGCGAGACTGCGATTGAGTACTGGGAGGACCGGCTCATCCCCATGCTGTCGCACTGGAAGAAGGAGGCCCAAGCTCTGGGAGCGGCAGGTGAAGCCGCGGCGCAAGGCTTCGAGATGCTCCTGGCGATTCTGCGAGACCTGCACGACCAGTGCGCTACGCGCTGCCCCGATGTCGAGCTATTCGAGCCATTTAAGAAGAAGGAGAAAGCCCGACTGGAGGTGACACCTGGCAAGTAAGCACCCTGAGCCGGCTGAATGGAAGCGGCAACTTCTCACGCAGGGCCTACCAGAAGTCGGGTTTGAGGGGCCTCTTATGGGCGTCTTCTGGGGCCTGGATGAGGTGCCGGAGGAGGCCCTGGTGAACGGGATGAGCGCCTTGGCCGACGAGCTGCGGCGCCGGGGCTGGGTGGTCGTTTTCGAGGCTGATAAGCAGGATGGCAAGACATGAAGACAAGACAGCGGGTTGACTACCACGAGTACCTGGCGTCCAGGGAGTGGCGGCTCAAGCGCACGAAGGTCATTGACTTTGCACAGGGTATCTGTGAGCGCTGCGGGTCCGCGCCTATCCGGGACGTTCACCACAACAACTACCGCAATATCGGAAATGAAGACCCACTGGTGGACCTCATAGGGGTCTGCCGCCCATGTCATGAATACCTCGCAGGCGTGAGAGAGGAAGACCGCGCACTTGTCGTAGTCAGAGGGCTCCTGGCTGAGCACGGGCTCCTCCCAGTGTACTACGAGGACCATCCTGACTGGTCACCAAAATACTTCTACGGCGGTGAGTCACGCCTGGGCTGTTCACTAACCATTGATATTGCGCCGGCCCACGAGCCCCCAGGGCCAGGCTTTAATCCTAGCAGGCTCCACATCCCTATCGCGGTGGGAGTCGTCGGCTATTGTTACTGGTGGCCCGAGGAAGAGATGGATGAGTAGCCCTTATCTTCAGAGGAAGCAGGAGTAGTCATTGGCCTGGATCGAATCGCACCAGAACCTTCAACGGCACCCCAAAACCCTCAGGGCTGCCGCCAAACTGAGTGTGTCAGTGCCGACCCTGATTGGGCACCTCCACTGCCTCTGGTGGTGGTGCCTCGACTTCGCCCAAGACGGCGACCTGACTGGCTTCGGGCACATGGAGATAGCCCAAGCCGCCATGTGGTCAGGTGACTCTACCACCTTTGTAAACGCGCTAGTAGAGTGTGGGCTGGCCGGGCGCCCCGGCTTCCTTGAGAAGACCGAGGGTCGCTTGCTACTTCATGACTGGTACGACTACGTTGGCAGACTCATCGACCAGCGACATCACCAAGCTGAGTACGCGAAACGCAAGCGGGCCCTGTATCAGGATCCCACATTAACCAGGCGCGTTCGCCGACGGGACGCTAACCTTTGTCGCTACTGTGGGCAAATGGTCAACTGGATGGACCGCAGAGGACCCCGTGGGGCGTGCTATGACCACATCGACCCAGATGGCCCCAACGCAGAAGATAATATCGTAGTCTCCTGCCGTGCCTGCAATTCTCAAAAGGGGGGCCGCACAGTCACAGAAGCTAGAATGAGGCTGCTCCCCCCCCGCGATGAACCATCTAGTACCGAACTAGATGCTAACCAGGTCGCAACCAGAACGGTTCTGCCTAACAGTACCCAACCAGACCAAACCAGACCGGACCAGACCGGAGAGCCCCCCTCTGCTGTTCGCCCCCCTTCCAGCAACAGCAGCCGCAAATGGCTTCAGACTCTGCTCGGGTTGAAAGGGGGGCCGCAAGACGCAGCGGCCACCGAAGAGGTTCAGAAAAAGACGCAGGAACACTTCGGGCACCTCAACCTCGAAGAAGAAGCACAGAAGTTCGTCTGGCATTGGCAGGACAGCCGCCGGAAGCTAACGAGTGCTCGGCGGGCCTGGTGGAACTGGCTGGGCGGGGCGAAAGTAGGCAAGGAGGCAAAGCGTGGAGAGC
>JAUYDU010000391.1 GCA_030691665.1 Chloroflexota bacterium | reverse complement strand
GACATGGTGATGGCGCGGGCGGGGAACATCGACTCGGGCGTCTCCGCGATGGCCTGCACGGCGGCGATGAGCACCGGCAGATGCTCCGGCTCGCAGCCAGCCATGGCGGCGTTGATGGCAATCTTCTCGACGGTGGCAGCGCCGTAGGCTGGGGCCAGGTTCCCCACCACTTCCAGCGGGTCACGCCCCACTGCCTTGACGAACTGCTCCACGAGCTGCGGTGTGGGGGCGACAAGGGGGAAGCCATCCGCAATACCACGCTCCATGAACTCGCGGTTGAACTTGCCCCAGGCCTCCAAGCGGTCCACGCCGGAGAACTTCTCGCACTCGGCAGGGAGCACCTTACCGGGCTTGATTCTGCCGTCTTCGGAAGGCTGGGTGACCAGGCCCTTGAGCAGCGCCTCGAAGGCGCCATCCACGTCCTGGGCCGCCTCCTCCTTGTTGCGGCTGGTCATAGTGTAGGGGATGAGCACGTAGGGCAACTCCGGCAGGCCGAAGGTCCTAGAAGAATGCGCCCAGTCGTCCTCGAAGCCGCGGCTAACCAGGGCCATGGTGGTGATTCCGGCTCTCTCGAACTCAATTAGGTCGTGCGCAAGGTACGACGTGCAGGACCCTCAGTCACCCGTCGCGCCCACCACCACGTCGCACCGGGCGCGAATCTCGGCCACCACCTCCTCAGGAATGGGACGCCGCGCGCTGTAGAAGTGCACCTCCATGTGCGGGTAGCGCTCAAGAAGCCGCTCCCGCACACGTTGGAGGGCAAAGTTGCCTCCAGGCTTGCGGTTCCAGTAAAGGCCCACGCGCTGCCCTTGAATAGACCGGGGCCGTCTGGCCGCCTTCACCGACCTGCCCAGCTCAGAGGCGAGTTGGGCCACGGGGTTCAAGACCTCTAGATCAGCCATTCGTCCACTCCTTTCTCAGTCTGCGTACAAGTGTCAAGCGCTACTTGGCCATCTTGATGTTCCAGAGCTCCCACCCCAGCACGGGGTCGAAGCCGCTCAGCTCCCACGAGGCAATCTTGGACCCTATGGGCTGGATGAGGTCCATCTCCACTATCTCAAGCTCCAAATGGTTGTCTAGCTCGTACTGGAGCGCCTCCTTGTTCCAGGCAGCGAGCTTGGCCTGGTCGGTTTCCGACAGCATTTTGCTCACGCGGCTTTCGAACCAGGGGACCTCGTAAGGAGGGAAGGTGACCGTGCTGTCGGTCCAGCTCAGCTCCGGGGAAACCGTCACACCAAAGTTATGCTGGTACATGTCGTGTCCTGTGAGCTTGCGGCCTACCACGAGCGGCCTCACAGCGGCGTAGGTGGTGACGGCCATCTCCACGTTGAACCCGACGTCCCTCCAGTAGCCAGCCACCGCCTCCGCCACCTGCGGGTTCATGGGCACGGGCCGGTCGGATGAGGTGCGGTAGGTTATCTTGTACCCCTTGGGGACTCCGGCTTCGGCAAGGAGCTGCTTGGCCAGAGTTGGGTTGTAATCGTCCGGCTTGGCAGAGACAGGAGGCTGTGAAGCGCCAATCCACTTCCGGTGAACTAGAGGCTTGCCATGGCCCTTGAACACCGTGTCGACTATCTGTTGCCTGTTGATGGCCAGGCTCATTGCGTAGCGGACCTTCTTCGCATTCTCCCAGGAGGTCGGGTTATCGTAGTCGCCCACCCACGGCGACGAGTTGCCTGCCCAACCCTCTCTCGACTTGAGGTAGAGGCCACCGTAGTAGGAGAAGAAAGAGCCGCCGCCTGGCTTGGATATGACTTTGACGTTGGGCCCCTTGAGCGCATCGAGCTGTGTGATGCTTATCTGGGCAATGTCCGCCTTGCCGGTGAGCAGGAGGGCCAGGCGCGTGATCTCCTCAGGCACTTCCATGATGGTGAGTCGTTGGGCCTCGGGTGTCTTGCGCCAGTGGTTCTCCACCGCCTCCACTCTCAGGTACTCTCCAGTCTTGAACTCGACGAACCTGAACGCACCTGTGCCAGTGGGGTGAGCCGCCTGGCCGTCGGCGCCCAGCTTGTCCCGTTGTTTCTTGCTGGACACCAGGAGCTGACCCATGTACGGGTACGTGAGGCGGGTCATCAGGTCGTTGTACGGCTGGTCGGTGCTGATAGTGAGGGTATACGGGTCCGGCGAGTCATACTTGGTGATGCGGCGCCACATGTAGGCAGCCACGTTGCGTGACGTGTCTATGGCCGCGTCCTGGAAGGAGTATATCAAGTCCTCGGCGGTGACGTCGCCGTATTCGGCGTCGTGCCACTTGATGCCCTTCTTTAGCTTGAAGGTCCAGGACTTCCCGTCGGCTGAAGTGCTCCAACTCTCCGCCAGCATTGGCTTAGGGCCTGAGCCGTTGTCATAGAACAAGCTCTCTTTGAAGGTGTTCATAGACAGGAGCATAGGGATGGTGTCTTCTCGGGAGGGAATGTAGCCCGGCGCACCAATGCCACTGTAGGCGTAAACCAGACTGCCCGACGGCTTGACCGGCTGAGGCGGCGTGGGGGTACTGGTGGGGACCGCCACCGCCGTGGGCCTGGGAGTAAACGTCGGTGTGGGTACGGCAGTAGGAGTCGAAGTGGGCGTGGGCGTCGGCACAGCGGTGGTCGCGGTAGGAGTAGGAGTGGGCTTGGGGGTCTCACCCGGCCTCAGAGTAGGAGTTGGTGTAGGAG
>JAUYDU010000363.1 GCA_030691665.1 Chloroflexota bacterium | reverse complement strand
TCAGCCACCCTTCTCGATGTCCGGCATCTCTCGGTGTAGAAGAAGTGGTCTGGCCCCTTCCCGCTCGGGTGCCAGGCCACGGGGGGAAAGGCCTGGCCGCAGGCCTCGCATCTCACGAGGACCCACCCGCCCGCGGGGACGCCGAACTTCATGAACCGACCACCGGCACCCCGCCAGCCCTTGGCTTTGGCGTCAAACCTCGGTATCAAGTGGGGGGACACCGTTCAAAAGTGCGAGCGGGGGCCCAGGCAGAGGTAGCCGGGTGATTCAAGCTGGTATGCTTTACCCCTTACCCCTATCAAGTGCGCCATGAAATCACCTCACTTCCCTTTGGCCCTCCCTGGGCAATGGCCGGACGGTGAGTTCGCCGTTGGCCACCACCTCCACCTTGTCGCCGGGTTTCAACCCGTGGAGTCTCAGCCACCAGACAGGCACGGTGATGCGCAGCTCCCTTTGAGCGTTCCTGGAGATGAGGCTCCTCAGGAGGGCGGGGGTGTCCCCCTTGGGCACCGCCCGGATGACCAACTCGTCCTTGACGATGACCTCCACCTTATCGCGGGGCTTCAGGCCGTACCGTTCCAGCCATGCGCTGGGCAGCGTGATGGACACACCCCTCCGGCCGTGGCGGTGAAGGCTCCTCTGGAAAACGCGTACCAACCCGACAACCTCCGGATACGCCGCATAACACAGCTCGGCCGGGCCGCTTCCTCCCCCCGTGCCTTCGAGCGCACTCGTTTACTTGGGGAGAACGCTTTCGAAGGTGTAGTACACGCCTTCGAAGCCATCGTAGTGGGCCACCGCCCGGAACTGGCGGGCAAATTCCTCGATGCTGAGTCCCCGTATTCCCGCCTCCCGCTCCACCACCTCGTAGGGCAGGGTGACCTGGATGTAGTTGCGGCCAGGGACGGCGGTCCGCAGGCGGTACCTTCGCCGGTAGGCGTTTTGGGCCAACCTCCTCATTTCTCGCCCCGGAGCGCCAGGGTTGCTACGACGCGTTGACTATGCCAGGCATATTTGTCTACGAGAGGTTGCAGGCTCACCTTGCCCCGGCCTGTTAGGGGTCACGCATTTGAGTGACCCGTGACACCCGGCCAGTCTGCTTAGCACCAAGGATGCCGCGAGGGCACCTTCAAGCGTTTGGTCCAACCCGAACTCAAGTAGCACACACCTCACACCACACGGTCACGGGCGCCACGTCATCGGCATTTGGCCGCCGTCGCGGTGAGGAGGCTGCTGGCGCTGATGGCCCTGGCCGCGGTCGCCTCTCCTGCGTCTGCCGCCGCGCCGCTGCTCGCCCGTGCCCGAGCGTGGCAGGGCCAAGTTCAGCCTTATCGGCGAACGGGAGGGCTTACTGCTTCGCGGTAGCTGGCTTGGCCGCGGCGTCTGCTCCCGTAGGACGGTGGTGACGGCGCTCCAGCCGTTTTCGCTCGCCGCTGGGATGATGCGCGTGCCATTCCCCAGGCTCAGCCTTCTCCTCGATGTGACCGCAGTCGTAGCACTGCGCCTCATAGCCGACGAGCTCACCATCGGCGTAGATCGGGTTGATCACTAGCAGGGAGCTGCAGTCCTGGCAGATGTAGTCCTCCAGGATCTCGGTCAGCGTCTTAACTGTCTCCTCCAGCGCCTCCAAGCGGTGTTCGACGCTCCGCGACTTCGCCTGCGCGGGCGCCAACTTCCGGCCGCCGCTCTTGGTCGTAGTCACCGTTCCCTCCCTATCCTTATCTGTTTGGGTGCCAAGGACTGCGCCCTCGGCAGTGGTGACCGTCTTCTTTCCCGCCGACTCGGCCGTTCCGACTGCTTTCTTGGCGACGTCTTTGCTCGCCTCTATGGGCTTCTGCGCCACGTCCTTCGTTGTCGTCATGACCTCCTTTGCTTCGCCTTCCACCGTCTTCGACTTTTTCTTCAGGAACCAGAATAGACCCATACGTCTCCTCCCTTTCTGGTATTGCAGGCACGTCTCGCTTGCAGCATTGGAGTTGCCCCGATTTCGTGGTGAGGTGAACCCCGCTATTTAGACAATGACGGGGCCAGAATAAGAGAGACTCCCACTGTTTCCTGGGGCCTGCCCACCTCTGGCAATGATACCACTGGCTCGTTGGCGAGTCCACCCTCCTTCCTGGTCCTCTGGGCCGCTTGTCTTGATGCTGACACACCCCTCTTCGAACACCTCCCGCGGCGTCCGGTACTCCAACGCCTAGTGGGGCAGTTCCTCGTTGTCGAATCCCATGTAGGCGCCGATGCCCATCCTGGCCTCGGGCACGTTCCGCAGGGAGACGCAGGTGTTCGTGCGAGTGGCGCCAGGGACGTTTGCGCTGCGCGAGTGGAGCGAGGTGTCGAACCGCTCTCCAAGGTAGCACCCGAAGACACCAAACGTTGATTTGTGTTGCGCACTGCCGACGAGCTACGTACGGCGGCCAGTCTATCTGAAGGCCTATCAGAACGTGCCCGAGGCCAGGACCGGAATAGGCGCCTACGTGGGTTTCTACACCGAGGAGCGGCCCCACTAGGCGTTGGGGTACAGGATGCCGCGGGAGGTGTTCGAGGAGGGGTGTGTCAACGCCAAGACCAGCGGCCCAAAGGACCAGGAAGGAGGCAGGCCAGCGATCAAGCCATATGGTATCATTTTCAGAGGTGGGCAGCCCCCAGGATCCAGCGGGAGCCTCTCTTGTTTTGGTAGATAGAGAGGGGATACTTTGCGAGTCCACGTGGGGACCTGTCCGAGCCTGGAGGGGAATGCGTAGCCGCTGGAAACCAAGTTGGAGGGGGTAGCGTTGATACAAAACGTGGAGTCCCTTATCAGCGACTTCTGGCAAGCAGCAGCTCTAGCCCACCTTTCCAGTTCGAAGATGGCAATTGAACATGAGCAGCAACTTGCTCCTCACACACCCCACGCGCTCCCTAAGGGCAAGTGTGCGCTATACGTGTTCTCGCTTTCCGAGTCGTACGGGGGAAGCTGTCCAGCAGGTGCCCACCGTGTGCTCAAGGTAGGGAAGGCTGGTTCGAATTCAAATCCACGGTTCCAGTATCAACACTATAACCCGTCCTCGGCCGAAAGCACCCTTTCCGGTAGCATTTGGGGTTGTCGCGTTCTCTGGCCGTATCTAGGGATTGCAGAAATACCTGACGTCGGCGGCTGGATCAGAACATGTGCTGACCGTGATAACTTCTATCTGGAGCAGTCGGCAGGGAGCGTTCTCCACGAACTCGAGCGGTACATGAGAGGCAGACTCGGCCCAGTCTTCGAGGGTGGTTGACCAAACCAGCGTTCTGTTGACTCATACGGCTGACAAAACCGAGAGCCACCCAGACGCAACCAACCTTCCCACCCCAGCACCTACTGAGGTGGCCGGTGGGGTGGCCACCCAGGGAGCCCGTCATCTGGCTCCACGACTTCCCGTATCAGGCGGGGAACTGGGATCGCCCCCGGAAGCTAGTGGCCAAGGTGGAGTGGCATGGAGGCGAGTTGTTGCCCGGAGTGGGGCTCATCGTGACGAACCTGACCCTACCGCCGCAAAGAGTAACCCACTTATACAACGGCCGGGGCACGGGGGGAGCAGTGGATCAAGGAGGGGAAGCAGGCCCTAAAGTGGACGCGGCTGTCGTGCCATAGGTTTGTGGCCAACCGGGTGCGGCTGGCCCTTCCTAATGCGGTCAAGGACTGGTCCCTCCTCAGCGTGCAGGTCAAGCTCATCAAGATCGGGGGGAGGCTGGTGCGCCACGCCCGGCGGCTGGTGTTCCACCTGGCTGAGGTGGCGGCCCCGCAAGAGGTGTTCGCCGCGCTGTTGGAGCGCATCGGCAGCCTTGCGCTCGCCCCAGGGTAGGACTGTCTCTTCTGCCAGGTAGGTGTGGGCAGGGCCCAGGGTGACGTGCGCTTGCCTTCAGGAAGATGGCTTTGACACGATGGGCAGGGGTGACGGATAGCGCGTCAGAGATCCCTCTCGGGTTCCGAATGCGACATGCATGCATGGAGTGGGGGAGGGATTGACGCAAAGAAAATGCAGTTCTACACTCCTGCCGTCATATGGCGGGCCTGCGACGAGTGACCTGGGCTCTTTATTACAAAGCTGGGATTATACCAGACACATCCAAGTCGGGGGAGGCGGAGTTATGAGAGAGATTCACGATGGTACCACACTAGATGTCAAGACTATCTCTAACCCCAAAAAGGCGAGTTATGACAACGTGGATTTTCGGGTAAGTTACCACGCTGAAAAAGACCAGACAATCATATCGTTCAACCTGCCCATGGGCTCACCATATGAGGTTGCCTTGTCACCAGAGGAATGGGAAACGATAATAGCTTGGACACTATGGAAAAGAGTGTCTGGTAGAGTGATACCCTCACCAGAAGCCCAAGCCTAGTCCGTGCTCTGCGGGGATACTCACCTTATACTCGGAAACCGCCCGTGGAGCGCCAGAACGAAGCCCCTTCAGGGCGGTCCATCGCAACGTTGTCAGTGATGGTGTCGTCGACACCCACACGTTGAGAGCGCCCGCGCGGCGAAGTTGAGCACCCCAAGGTACTGCTCCCGTTGACTCTGGCTGCCATTGGGAACCCACTGCTCATTGAACATAACAGCGTTTCGTTCAATCCAGGGTCCGGTGGCTGAGCCACGGTTTGGCTTATCGGTGCTGGCGCAGGATTGTGCCAAGGTGCCGGGTGAGCCACCACCACCCCCGCGTAGCCGGTACCTTCGCAACAGAGCGA
>JAUYDU010000356.1 GCA_030691665.1 Chloroflexota bacterium | reverse complement strand
GCGATGGCTGCCCCCGGACAGTGAGCGCTCCGCAGCTCCAATGGTCGGGTTCCTGAGCCAGCGATTCGGGCAGCCCGAAGATTGCGGCTCTGGGGCACAACTTCGCGCAGTTCATTGGCTGAAGACCCTGCCGCCTGCCCCCGGTGAGACGCTCCTGCCCCGAAGCGTGGTGCCCTGTTTTATTGGAAGCGGCAATCGTAGCTCGAACGTGCGCGCGGTTCCTGCTATTGTCCAGCCAGGCCCCATCCTGTGGGACTCGCACCACTCGCGAGTCTCCCTTATGGGGAGGCTCGTCTTGACGAGCGCGGTAGACTCTGTACTAGAAGAGTGAACCACAGGCTTGCCCCGCGTGTCATTTGCGAAACCGCCTGCGAGCGGGGGGCACAGGGGGTGAGGGTTTTGGCCAAGACAGTTCGCCTGCTGGGTAGTCAATGAGGTACAGAACAGAGCCGGAGGCCTGCTAATACTCGGCCACGGTGTACTTCTTGACCAGCTTCTCGTCCGGCTCCAGGCCGAAGCCCGGCGCCTCCGGCGCGCGGATGTACCCCTTCTCCGAGCGCATGACGTGGCGGCAGCCCAGTGCCTCCATCAGCGGGAGTTGGTTGTCCCAGTCCTCGTAGAAGCTGGTGTTGGGGATGGCCTGGATGGCGTGGACGTTGGCCAGCCCGAAGCAGGCGCCCATGGAGGTGAGCTCCACGTTCAGCCAGAAGGCCTCTGCAAGGTGGGCGATGCGCATGACGGTGCTTATCCCAGCGCGGTTCGTGTCGGTGCGGACGATGTCACCCGCCTTCATGTATATGTGCTGGGCGATGGCCTGGAGGTCTCCACCCAGCAGTTCCGTGGTGGCGATGGGTATGTCCAGCTCCTGTGCCAGTCGCTGGAGGTTGTAGAGGTCCACGTCCCGCACCGGCTCTTCCAGCCAGTGGAACTTCAGCTCCTCCAAGGCGCGGCCCACCTTCACCGCCTCGGGGTAGCTGTAGGTCTGGGCGGCGTCCTGCATCAGGTAGAAGTCTGGGCCGACGGCCTCCCGCACGCGACGGCACACCTCGATGTCCTTCTCCCAGCCGAAGAAGGCATGCAGCTTGTAGCCCAGGTAGCCGCGCTCCTTGGCGGATGTCGCTTCGTCAACCGACTCCTCGGGCGTTGGATAGTGGGGCGCGCTCAGGTAGCAGGGCACCTTCTCCTTTACGCTTCCCAGGAAGCGGTGAAGCGGCATCTCCGCCAGCTTGGCGCGCAGGTCCCACAGCGCGTTGTCGAAGGGGGCCAGACCGTTTATGTGGAAATGCTTGAAGCGCACCGCCCATAGCAGCTTCTGGTAGATGTAGCCGTGCTGCTGCGGGTCGGCGCCCACCAGGTCGGAGCGGAGGGTGGCGACCATCCCAGGATCGACGCCTGTGCAGAGGCCCTCAACGCCCTGGTCGGTCTGGATGCGCAGCAGCGTTACGCGGGTCTTGGGCGGCGTGTCAACGAACTCGCGGATGAACTTGACCCTCAGCGGCTCGTCCACCTGCGACATGGGCCCCGATAGGTCGCCCAAGGCTCTGGCCATCCTGACGGGCAACTCGAGGACATGGAGCTTGACGGCGGTAATCTTCATCGCTACCTCCTCTTGACAGCCGCTTTGTGCGACTGTCGCGGGTGCCAGCGCATCCTACCCACTTGCGGAGATGGGTGTCAAGACGTGGTTGAAAGCCATACTTGCATTCCCCCACCCACCGCAGACTGAATCGCTCATGCCAGTTTACCACTGGCGCCACGAGGGATGAAAATGGGGGTGCGCCGGTTTGGCGACAAAGCTCGTTTGACTGTGGTGCCGCGAGCCCGAGACTGAATCTGAGCCAGCGGCCTTAGGGCACCACGGATTGTCGCCCCACCTTTGGTGGGAGCACGCGGGGGAGTAGCTTTGATGAAGGAGACCGCCTGCCAACCGGCAGCCTGGCATGGGAGGAGGCAATGGAAGTCGTAGACGAACGGTGTTGTGGGCTGGACGTGCACAACCTCACACTGATAGCCAGCAAGCTCGGGATGATGGGCAGGCTGGCTGGCCCTGCCGCCTCCTCTCCTGCTGGTGGAAATCACCAGGTTCCATGGGCGAGCATCATCGTGGCCCGGATGATGCCCTTCCTGACGGCAATATCGCTCTCTCGCTGGGCCGCACCAAGGCCACAATCCCTGGGAGTCGCCGGTGGAGACGGAGGCGCTGGGCCGCCTCCTCTACCAAGCGCTGCGAGAGACCCTCAGCCCACGGGAGAACGCGCTCCTGGCCCTCCTGCTGATAGGCTACGGGCCCAACGGCGCCGGAGCCCTCCTGGAGCTGACCAAGCAGCAGGCTTTCCGAACCCAGCAGGCCATACAACGCAAGGCCGTGGTCCTGCTCGGGCTGGATGGCGAACGTCCACCGCCCTCAGCGCGTCAGCGGGCTGCGCGGACGGCTGCCGCGGCGCGCCCAGCGCGCCGCGACCCATTCGTCATGCCCATCACCGTTCAAGCGCTCTTGGCGTGGCTGATGGAACCTTGGAGTAGCTGACTGGCCCGACCCGTCGCGCTACCCCACAGCCAATGCATAGGACATGCTGTGCGACTAGTCTGGTGTTTGGTACCAGTCCCCGCTAGGCCTTGCCCATGCGGAAGACCTTGGTGCTGCAGACCGGGCAAGTCCCCTGGGTGGCTGGGCGGCCGTTCTTCAG
>JAUYDU010000312.1 GCA_030691665.1 Chloroflexota bacterium | reverse complement strand
AACCGTCGATGAGGCCATAGCCAAGGCCCTCGAACAACTGAAATTGGATCGCTCTCAGGTCGAGGTGGAGATACTCAGCGAGGGACGGACCGGCCTCTTCGGCCTCGGCGGCGAGAACGCCCGCGTCCTGGTCAAGCCCCTCGCCGCTCCGCCCAGCGGAGTCCGACCCGATCAGACCGAGCAGGTGGAGGTGGAGAGCCCCACCATCGACATGGCCGTCCAGTTCCTGGAGCGCCTCCTGGAGCTGATGGGCATCGACGCCACCGTGACGGCGCGGGCGCCCGAGACCCCCGGCGACGGCCTGGGGCGGGTGAGCGCCGTCCTGGACGTGGCCGGCGACGACCTGGGCATCCTCATCGGCCGCCGTGGCTCCACCCTGGCTACCCTTCAATACATGGTCAACCACATGGTCAGCCGCCAGCTCAAGTCCAAGGCCCTGGTCAGCGTGGATATCGAGCACTACAAGCGCCGCCGCGAGGAGTCCCTCAAGGGCCTCGCCTTGCGCCTGGCCGAAAAGGTCAAGACCAGCCGCCGCACCGTCACCCTCGAGCCCATGCCCGCCAACGAGAGGCGCATCGTTCACCTGGCCCTGGCCGACGACCCCCAGGTCATCACCTCCAGCCTGGGCGAGGGAGAGACCCGCAAGGTGCTCATCTCTCTCAAGCGTCGCTCTCCCTAGACAGGCCAGCATGGCCGCACCCCACTTCCTGGTCATCGGCCATCTGGTCAAAGACAAGGTGGCCGCCGGCTTCCGCCTGGGGGGCACCGCCGCCTATGCCTCCCTCACCGCCAGCAAGCTGGGCGTCCCTACCGCCGTCCTCACCAGCGCCGCCGCCGACCTCGACCTGGCCGCCCTCCCGCCCGACATCGACGTCCGCCTCCTACCTGCCCCTCAGACCACCGTGTTCGAGAACGTCTACGGCCCCCAGGGCCGCACCCAGTACGTGTGGGGACGGGCCGGCGCCATCGCCGCCCAGGACGTGCCCGACGAGTTCTGCCAAGCCCGCATCGTCCTCCTGGGGCCGCTGGTGGGCGAGGTGGAAGAGGAGGTGGTGCGCTGCTTCCCCCGCTCCCTGCTCGCCATCTCCCCCCAGGGCTGGCTGCGCGCCATCCGCCCCGATGGTCGCGTCGAGCGGATGTCGCCCCTGCGCTGGCGGCCGCGCCTCCTCCTCCAGCACAGCCAGGCCCTGTTCGTCTCCGAGGAGGACCTGCCGCCCGCAGAGGCCGAAGAGACCCTGGCCCGCTGGACGGCCCAGGTGCCTATCCTCTTCTTCACCCTGGGAGCCAGAGGCTCTCGCCTGTGGCACGAGGGCCACTGGCGGCAGGTGCCCGCCTTCCCCGCCACGGAGGTCGACCCCACCGGTGCCGGCGACGTCTTCGCCGCCGCCTTCCTCGTCCGCTACGCCGAAACCATCGACGTCGGGCAGGCAGCGTTGTTCGCTGCCGCCGCCGCCAGCCTTTCAGTTGAGGACGAAGGGACAGCAGCCATCCCCAGCCGCGCCCAGGTCGAGGAGCGATTGCATGAGCACAGGGAACTGCTAACGCGCTATCATTAGCTCATGCCAGGGCAGCCAGACTCGTAGCTGCAGGGCTTCAGCCCTGCCCACCCCCAAGCAAAGGGAGGCATCATGACCCGCCAGGAGATCGTGGACACCCTGCGCGCCCTGCCCGGCCAGGTCGAGGAGCTGGTGCAGGGCCTGCCTGGGCAGGACGCCCTCCGCTGGCGCCCCTCGCCCGACCAGTGGTCGATCAAGGAGGTCTGCGCCCACCTGCGCGACTCGACGGAGTTCGATGGAACCCGCATCCGCCGCATGGTCGAGGAGGACGACCCCTTCCTGCCCGCCTACGACCAGGACGCCCTGGCGCGAGAGCGCGACTACCAGAACGAGGCCATGCCCGCCATCCTCACCGCTATCAGAGCGTTCTCAGGCGGCCTCGCCTACCTCCTGGAGAACCTGGACGAGGAGGACTGGCAGCGCCCCGGCCGCCACGAAGAGCGGGGCCCGGTGAGCGTGGGCCAGTACGCCGAGCACTCGGCCGACCACGCCCGCGTCCACCTCGAGCAACTCAGGGCCCTGCGCGAGCAGGCGTTGACCAGCTCTTAGCCACAGCCGGACGCAGATACAGGCACAATAAGAGAGGGCGCTGAAAAAATGGCGCATTCGCCCTTCGACCCTTCGGCAAGCTCAGGGCCTAGGGCGAGCGGTCTCGGGTGCCCACATACCTCCGCTTGTGCTGAGCCCACCCGCTCATGGTGAGCTTGTCGAACCATGAGCGGAGTAAGAGGGTATTTCAACAGCCTCAAGAATTATCTGAGATAATCTGTGTCAATCTGTGGCTAATAATCTAGGCCAATCTGTGGCTATTCCCGTACCGCCAGCCCTATGAGCCGGTAGACCAGCTTCGCCGCCAACTGGGCGTTGGCAAACGTCCCCAGGCCGGGCGCCAGCTCCGTCACGTCGAAGCCCACCACCCGCCTCTGCCCGGCCACCGCCGCCAGCAGCCCCACCACCTCCTCCCACACCAGGCCCCCCGGCTCGGGGGTGCCCACCGCCGCCATCTGCGATGGGTCGAAGGCGTCCAGGTCGACGGTCACGTAGACGTTCTCCCCCAGGTGGGATAGGACTTCCCTTGGCCCGTCGGCCAGGGTGCGATAGGCCGCTACCGAGAAGAAGGGCAGACCCTGCTGACGGATCAGATCGTGCTCCTCGCGCGCGGCGCTGCGCAGCCCCACCTGCACCACCGGACCCAGGTCGAGCAGGCGGCGCAGCACGCAGGCGTGGTTGT
>JAUYDU010000296.1 GCA_030691665.1 Chloroflexota bacterium | reverse complement strand
GGCGGCATCACCGAGTGGCTTCGCATCTCCAACCTGGCGCGCGCCTTCAACGTCCCAGTCTCGCCCCACGCGCTGCAGGTCATTCACATCCACATGGCTGCCGCCCTCTCCAACATCATGTGGATAGAGTACTTCATGCCCGATAACCCCCTGGACGATTTCATGGGCCACCTGTTCAAGCAGCCCAAACTGCGCGAGACCAAGACCAGCGAGGGGGTCTTCCTCCTGCCGCCGGAGCAGCCCGGCCTGGGCATTGAGCTGGACGAGGCCTTCGCCGCCCAGACGCTGGTCAAGGAGTAGGCTGGCAGGCGCGCCAGCACCGCGGAGTCCCACATGGAGGCCTTCCTCATCTTCGCCTTCCGCCTCGTCACGGGGACGTTCCTGGCCATGGTGGGCGTCTTTGCGGGTTACCTGCTGGGGTGGGTGGTAGTCCTGTCGTTGCCGGCGGGCGTGCACGTGAGCGGCCAGGCCATCCGGCTGGTGGGGCTGGCGGTCGGTAGCGGGGCTGGCGCGGCGGCAGCCTGGTGGGACCCGGAGACCAGTCGTACCCACCACGCGGTGGCCGTCGCCTCGACGCTGGGCCTGGCGCTCCTGGGAGCGTGGCTTGGCTGGGAGTCTGGCCCGTCGTGGTGGGACAGGAGGACCATCGAGTCCGTACGGCACTTCGCGCCCATGGCCCTCGGCTCCGCACTTGCAGGCAACGCGGCAGCCGCGGCCGCCTACTGCGGCGGCATGCTAATGAGAAGGAGGTCAAAGTGAAGATCGCTCGCATCGAGGCAAGCTACCTGACCAACGTGCCCATCACCCCGCCACCTCTCCTGAAGGAGCCGAACAGGGCCAGCGTGGTGATCGTGGAGGTGGAGACGGACACGGGGCTGGTGGGTTACGGGGCTACGGGAGGCATGCTGCCCTGGTCCATCGTGAGCTTCATCAACCGCGAGGCCGCTCCTGCCCTGGTGGGCGAGGACCCCCTGCTGACCGAGCGCGTCTGGACGCTCATGCTCAAGCGCTTCAACCAGCGGGCATTGACGGGCGTGTGGAGCTTCGCCACCAGCGCCATAGACATCGCGCTGTGGGACATCAAGGGGAAGTGCTTTGGGCAGCCGGTGTGGCGGCTGCTGGGCGGGGCGCAGAACCCGGTCCCCGCCTACATAACCTTCGGTCTGCCACACTATACGCGGGAGCAGCTTGCGGAGGCGGCGAAGTTCTGGGTCTCGCAGGGGCAGGACAAGCTGAAGATGGTGGTGGGCATCGTGGGGAACTCCCAGGACCCGGACGAGGACTTCGCCCGCGTGCGGACGGTCCGGGAGGCGGTGGGGCCCAACGTGCAGCTCATGATGGACGCCAACTACCTCATGTCGTTCCACCACGCGCTCCGGCTTTGCAAGCTGTGCGAGCCCCTTAACATGACCTGGTTCGAGGAACCGGTCTACCAGAATGACGCGGTCCTACTAGCCGACCTGCGCCGCCAGACCACGATACCCATCTCCGCCGGCCAGAACGAGGGCCACCGCTGGCGGCACCGGGAGCTACTGGTCCATCATTCGGTGGACATCCTCCAACCCAACGTGGTGTGTGTGGGCGGCTACACGGAGGCGGCCAAGGTGGCGGGGATGGCGCAGGCGTTCAACATACCCATCGCCAACGGCGGCGCCTGGCCCATGCACAACATGCACCTCCAGGCAGGCATGTCCAACGGCTGGCGCGTCGAGTTCCACTACCTGAGCTGGATGATGTACGAGTCCGTCTACCAGAGCGTGCCCAAGCCAGTGAAGGGCTGGGTGACGGTGCCGGAGA
Source organism: Chloroflexota bacterium (assembly GCA_030691665.1). Lineage (GTDB taxonomy): Bacteria > Chloroflexota > Dehalococcoidia > SM23-28-2 > SM23-28-2 > JAUYDU01. The sequence continues at coordinate 13,373 of JAUYDU010000296.1, read as the reverse complement.
CGCCTGGCCTGGGGCTGGACCCCAAGCCAGGGATCATCAAGGAGTATCGTACGCCGGTCTAGCAGGGCTTCCGGGAGGTGAGCTTGAAGGCCGCTAATGTCACTGCCCAAGCGCCGGACGCTGTGCCGGGCAAGCTTGGCCTGGGTCTAGTCCTGCCGAAGAGCATGGGGGCATGCCGTCCCCTTGACTTGTTCGCCCACTACAGATAACATTCACGGCGTAGGCAGTGGGGGTCTCCTTCCCACCACCTCGTGGGTCGAGGTGGCTCCCAACCACTCCATCGCTCTCGTTGAGCCACCCAGTCCGACATCAAGAGCATAAGCGTGGCGAAGGCTATCTCGGGCGGAAGTCCGTAGGGTCGGCGCCTGCGGTCGGCATTGTGAGAGGCGGACATGACAGAGGCTCGCTGGTCTGCCCTTCTCGAGGTGGTCAGGGGCATCAGCAGGTTGGCCTCCACTGAGACCGGGCGGTCCAGCCTCGTGGAGCAGGCGTGCGAGCTGCTAGTCACAGCGGACGGCGTCAACTGCGCGTGGGTGGCGTGTGTGAACGGGCATCCACCTTGTATAAGGAAGGCGGTGCGCCGAGATAGTCCTGGACCGCCCCTGGTGCACGACTGGTTTCCTCCTTGCTCTGCCCTGCCTTCCACCTCCGAGATGTTCTCCCCTCTGCGCCGGGTCCCTTCCGCGTTCTGTGAGACATGCGCCATGCGTGGAGATGTAAGAGAGGCAGCTTTTCTGTACGCGAGGTCTGAGGCCGGGGCCCTAGGAGTCTGCGTAGCCGCAGGGCTTGCTCACGATGAAGGAGCCTCGGCCCTGATGGGCGAGGCCGCCAACGTCGTCCTGCTCGCCCTGCGGCGCCTGGACCTGGAGGACCACCACAGCCAGACTGAACTGGCGCTACGCCACTCCCAGGATCTGTATCACGGCATCTTGGATCTGACGGAGGCCCGGATAACCAGGTTCGATCTGGACATGCGGCGCACGTTCGTGAACGAGGCCTATGTCAAGTTCACCGGGGAGCCTCCCGATCGGCTTCTGGGCGGCAGGATGGGCCAGCATCTGCTCCCAGAGTACGTGCAGATGCGCCACAGGTTGTTCCGCCAGTGCGTGGAGACGCGCCAGCCCATCAGAGGCATACCTGGCAAATGGGAGAGGGACGGTAAGGTCTACCACTCCAGGGCCAACTTCGAGCCCATCCTGGACGAGCATGGTGGCGTGGTGGGCGTCCAGTCCACTTCGATGGACGTCACGGAGCTGGTGGAGACGCAAGAGCATCTGAAGCTGGCGATCGCCGACCGCGACTATCTGTATCGCATCACCAAGGAGATGTTGACCGTCCTCGACATAGACCGGCTGCTGGGCCTCATATGCCGCTCGCTCCGGAAAGGCACGGGCGCGGCCATGGTCTGGGTTGGACTCACGGAGGGGAGCGGTGGTGGAGTGCGGCCCAGGGCTTCGGCCGGGCGAGGGCGAAGCTACACCAACGCCGTGGTGGCCCTCCACGACCCCGAGCTGGGTGGCGATCCGGCGGCGCTTGCGGTCCGGGAGAGGCGCATGGTGCTCGTTGAGTCCATCGGCTCTGCGTCACCCGACGCGCCCTGGGTGCACGAGGCGAAGAAGCGGCGGTACACGGCCGCGGTGGCTGTGCCACTAGCTTACCGGGAGGGTGTGGTAGGCGCCCTGAGCGCGTACCAGCAGGACGGCGTGCCCTTCGATGAGAGGAAGCTGACTCAGGTCAGGATGTTCGCCGACGCGGCGGCCCTGGCCATCAGTAACGTCCGGTTGCTAGAACAGGCCAGCTCGGCCCGCGCTCTGGCCGAGCTGAATGAGATGAAGAGTCAACTCCTCTCCACCGTATCTCACGAGCTGAGGACCCCTCTCACCTACGTGAAGGGCCACGCCCGGATGTTGCTGCGGTACGCCGACAGGCTGTCAAGGGAGGAGGAGACCGAGTACCTCAAGGCCATCGACCAGGCCTGCGACCGCCTGAACGAGCTGATAGACCACCTCATAGACATGTCGGGCCTGGAGTCGGGCGCGCTCAAGATCGTGAAGGAGCGTCGCGGCGATCTCCGCTCCCTCATTGCCAGGGTTGCCGCGCGGATGACCGTCGGGCTCACCAAGCACCAGGTCGTGGTAGATACCCCCCGGAGCTTGCCGCCAGTGGACATAGACGGCAGGCGCATCGAGCAGGTCATTGAGAATCTGATAGGCAACGCCATCAAGTACTCACCGAACGGAGGACTCGTCGAGGTGCGCGCCGATGTGAGGGAGGACCAGATAGTCATCAGCGTGGCGGACCAGGGCACCGGGATACCCAGCCGGCACCTGGAAGCCGTATTTGAACGCTTCTACCGGGTGCAGGACAAGGCGGGCAAGCAGGTGCCCGGCGCGGGCCTCGGGCTCGCCATTTGCAAGGGCCTAGTCCAGGCTCACGAAGGCCGGATCTGGGCGGAGAGCAAGATGGGTAAAGGGAGTACCTTCCACTTCACCTTGCCCCGTCCTTCTGATGACCCGCTCGCCAAAGACTGTGGTGGACCGACGACGAATGTGGTACGACCTCGCGCGGGAGGACACGATGGCTACCTACCAAGCGAAGCCCACGATCCTGGTGGTGGACGACGAGACGCGTATGCTGCGCATGGAGTCCAGGCTGCTCCAGTTGGAAGGCTACAGCGTAATCGCCGCAGAGGACGCCCACGGGGCGCTCGAAGCGCTCGAGAGCGAATCGATTGACCTGGTGATCCTCGACCTTATGCTGCCGGACCTCGACGGCTACGAGCTGTGCGGCCGCATACGGGAGTCATCACGTGTCCCGGTAATAATGGTGACGGCCAGGCACACCACCAGAGAGAAGGTGAAGGGCTTCCAGGCAGGCGCGGACGACTACGTCAGCAAGCCCTTCGACCCAGAGGAGTTGGTGCTGAGGGTAAAGGCCGTTCTGTCTCGTGCGGCGGCCAGAGCAGGTGGCTCCTCCAGCCCCTGCTACAAATGCTATGACCTCACCGTTGACTTCACCACGGGCACGGTCAGCGTGGGCGGAAGGGCCGTCCCGCTTACTGGGACAGAGTACCGTCTGGTCAGCTACCTGGCCAGGAACGCAGGCCGCCTTCTGACGTCGACCGAGATCCTGCGCAACGTGTGGAGCCCCGAGTATCAGGATGACATCTCGCTCCTTCAGATGTATATCTCGCGCCTCAGGCGCAGGCTGGGCGACACCGCCCGGTCCGCCAGGTACATCACCACGCGGCCAGGCATAGGGTATGTCTTCATGAGTCCGGACGGCCAGAGTCCTAGCGGCTCGCCTGCGAGGCGGCAGCAGCGGCCTGAGCAGCCGGGCGTGGAGTGCTGCATATGATGTGCCGCAGCTGTGCCGCGCCCGCCTGCTGCGCGCCCTTTCCTAACCCGCTATCAGGCGCTCCCGCTCCAACCCAGACACGCCTTCCCACGTGGTGGTCCCTTGCCGCGTGCCCACCGACTCGGGTGCGTTTAGGGTTCTGTTAGGGTTCTGGCGCCCAGTTTTGTCGCCCGTTTAGTGGGCGGGGTTATATTGTGTGGTGCATGGGGGGTCCGGCTCGCGCCTTGTAGCCGCCTGGCCGCCCGGGGCCATCTTCCGCAGACGATGGGAGAGACCCATGACGCGTATCGCCAGGGTCGAGGCCACGACACATCGGGTACCGGTGAAGGTCCCGTTCATAAAGGGGGACTTGGCCCGCACCGTCCTGGTCACCCGAGTGGAGACTGACGACGGAGCCGTCGGGTGGGGGTTGGGCCACCCTTCGGTCGGCACGCGGGAAGCCATCAACTCCCAGATGGGGCCCTTTGTCGTTGGGAGGAACCCGCTGCAGATCGAGGCGATCTGGGACGCCCTTTGGTGGGAGTTCAACCAGCGCGCCCAGACAGGTACTGTCATGAGCGCTATCAGCGCTATAGATATCGCCCTGTGGGACATTAGGGGCAAGCAGCTCGGGCAGCCTGTGTGGAGGCTCCTGGGTGGGTTCCAACAGCGCGTCCCGGCCTATGTCACCTTTGGACTGCCAGACTACGACGTGAATCAGCTTGCCGAGGCCGCCAAGTACTGGGTCTCGAGGGGCGCGGACAAACTGAAGATGGTTGTGGCCAAGCGGAAGTGGTTCTGGCCGCACGACCAACCCAGGTCTTTCACTGGCGCCCGCGATGTGGAGGAGGACGTGGTACGCGTACGGGCGGTCCGAGAGGCCGTGGGAGATGGCGTGGAGTTGATGGTAGACGCCAACTACCTCTACGACTACGAAAGCGCCCGCACTTTCGCGCGGTTAGCGGAGCCCTACAACCTTAGCTGGTTCGAGGAGCCCGTGTACGGAAACGATCCCAAGCTACTGGCACGGCTCCGACACGAGACACGCATCCCCATTGCAGCCGGACAGAACGAGGGCCATAGGTACAAGTTCCGGGACTTCATCTTGAACGAGTCGCTGGACATCCTCCAGCCCAATGTGCTCTCGGTGGGCGGCTACACCGAGGCGGTGAAGGTGGCGCACATGGCTCACGCCTTCAACCTGCCCATTGCTAACGGAGGGGCGTGGCCACACCATAACCTCCACCTGCAGGCGGCGGTCCCCAACGGCACGCGAGTGGAATTCCATCTCCTTGCGTGGCTGGTTGGCGATGCGCTTTTCAAGAGCCCGCCAACCCATGACCACGGCTGGGTCGTAGCTCCAGACCAGCCAGGGCTGGGCTTGGACGTGAATGAGGAGACCCTGAAAGAGACCAAGGTGGCTTGAGCGAACATCGCCTCATATCGAGTCTTGAGCCATCAAGGAGAGGAGGAACCATGCGGTACCCCAAACTAGCCGTCGCCCTGTTCCTCGGTGCCATCACGTTGGCCGCGATGAGTTGCGGGCCTGCGGCCACGCCTACGCCAACCCTTGCGCCAACGCCCACGCCTGCTCCCACGGCAACCCCAACTGTCCCGCCCGCCCCCACAGCGACTCCAACCGCTACGCCGATACTTCCTACTCCCACACCAACCCCCACGCTGAAGCCCGGGGAGCCCCCTAAGCCTACCCCAACACCCACGCCCACGAGTCCACCTGTGCCCACCGCCACCCCGCAGCCTATCGCCACTCCGACTGCCACACCCACGGCTCGCCCAATCCCAACAGCCACGGCCACACCGACCCAAGTCGCCGTTCGGCCCAAGGGAGAGTTAAAGCAGGCGATACAGAGCTTCGGCCACCAGCATTTCGACCCAGTAAGGGAGGAGCGAGGCAACTCGTCCCACTACCAGGCCCCCATATACGATTCCCTCATCGGCAGCAACGTAGACACTGGGCAGATGGCGCCGGGAATAGCCGAACGGTGGGAGTTCCTGTCTGACGGCCTCACCTGGAGGTTCTACGTCCGCAAGGGAATGAAGTGGCACAACGGAGATCCCGTCACCGCCAACGATGTGGCCTTTAGCATGGAGCGCTTCAAGGAGAAGGGCGCCATCGCCGGCGGCGACATCCGCCAGTACCAGGTCAAGTCCAACGTCATAGACGAATACACGGTCGAACTGAAGACCAACGTCGTCTACACCTACTTCGGCTCCACCATGAGCCGGAGCGTCGGCGACCAAGGCACCATAATGCCCAAGAAGTACATCGAGGCGGTCGGCGCCGACAAATTCGCCCAGGAGCCGGTAGGCAACGGCCCGTGGAAGTTCAAGAAGAGCGTGTCCGGCGTCATGGTGCAGTTCGACGCGTGGGACCAGCACTGGCTGGCCCGCCCCAACTATGAGCTCTACACCCTGGTGCTCATACCGGAGGAGTCCACCCGGATGGCCGCGCTGCGCACCGGTGCGTTAGGCATCGCGATGATCGAGCCGGACAGCATCAGCGAGACGCGAAGCTCCGGCATGAGGCTGATCACCAACCGCGGCACCATGCAGTCCACCTACTACATCTGGGGCACCTACGACCCCCGCTACAAGGACGGCCCCCTGGCCAACGTGAAGGTGCGCGAGGCGCTCTCCCTCGCCATCAACCGCCCCGAGATAGTCAAGTACGTCATGGAGGGCGAGGGCGCCATACCCCTGCCTTACGGCGTGTTCAGGTACAGCCTCGACATAGACCTGGCCAAGTGGGAGAAGTGGTCCCAGCAGGCCATGGGCTACGACCCCGCGCGCGCCAAGCAGTTGATGGCCGAGGCCGGCTACCCCAACGGCTTCAAGCTGTGCTACTACAACCTGGCGCTCCCGGGCACCTCCTTCCAGATCCGCGTGGGAGAGGCGACGGCCGGATACTGGAAGGCGGCCGGCATCGACGTCGACCTCCGGGCCATCGAGTGGGGCCTCTTCAGCCCCATGCGCCGCGAGCACGACGCCAGCAGCGGCGCTCAGAAAGTGCTGTCGGGCTGCATCTCCAACATGCGCTCTGCCGGCCGGCCCACCACTCTCACGCGCTCCCACGACGCCCTCACCTTCACCGGGAGCGAGCGAGTCGCGGGATCGCCAGAGACCATGACGGCCGAGGCGAAGGAGATAGACAGGCTCTACAAGGCCGCCTTCGCCGCCATCGACCCACAGGAGCGCGCCAGGAAGACCGACGCGGCGCTCGAATACATGAACAGCCTCTGGCTCATCGCACCGGTTGTCGAGGGCGCGAACTTCTGGGCTGTGAACCCGAAGCTCGTCGGCGAGTTCAAAGGCATTCCAGGCAGGGGTGAGTTGGCCGACATCTCGCCGCTCATTCCGCGACCTGACCAGAAGGCCTGGAAGTAGAGACCGCGGCCTCTGCTGGGCTGGCAGGAGGGCACGTCGGTCCGCCAGCCCAGCAGAGGCTGTCCTCGCTATGCGGATCGCCCTCGGACCTGCTCGAAGTAGCCCACGAGACCTAGAGCTACACCACATGACAGAAGTCACCGACGGCGGCTAGTGGGAAGGACGCCATGCAACGGTATATCATGCGACGGGCGCTCCAAGGAGTGGTCACACTCTTCGCGGTGACTCTTTTCATTTTCTTCTTCGGCCGCCTGATCGGCAACCCGCTGGACCTGATGCTTCCTGACGATGCTACTCCCGAGGAGTTCCAACACGCCACGGAGGCGCTGGGGTTGGACAAGCCGATCCATCAGCAACTGTACATGTTCTATGTGGCGGCGCTCAGGGGTGACCTGGGCAGATCAGTGCGGTACAACCGGCCCGTGACGCAGATATTCATGGAACGATTCCCCAACACCCTCAGGCTTGCACCTGTATCGATGGCGATCGCGTTCGCGCTGGCCATACCTCTGGGCGTGCTGGCCGCGTTCTTCCGGGGGCGGCTACCAGATAGGCTGGCCACTTTGGGCGCTGTATTGGGGATGGCCATACCTCACTTCTGGCTGGGTATCGTTCTCATCTATCTGTTCGCCGTGACCTGGGATCTCTTGCCGCCATCTGGCATGGGAGGACCCTCGCACTACGTCCTTCCGGCAGCCACCATTGGTACAGGCTACGCCGCCGGCCTCATGCGGCTTCTAAGGTCCAGTATGCTGGAAGTCATGGGAAGCGATTATGTGAGGACGGCCCGCAGCAAGGGCCTCAAGAATAGCACAGTGCTCTTACGCCACACGATGAGGAATGCAGTCATCCCTGTGTTCACCCTGGCGGGCGTCCTGCTGGCCCATGCGATCGCTGGTGCCCTGGTTACTGAGACGGTGTTCGCCTGGCCGGGTGTAGGCCGGCTCACCTACGAGGCGGTCATCAACCGCGACTACCCCCTGCTTCAGGGCGTTGTGATGATCGCAGCGATATTCGTTCTGGTCATTAACCTTGGGGTCGACGTCCTCTACGCCTACATAGACCCACGCATCAGATATACCTAGACAACTGGATGATATGAAAGGGCGAATGGCGCTTTCACGGGTGGGATGCCGATGATCACGAGAAAAAGGTGGTTCCTGGTTGCACGGAAAGGATCGATGGTAACTGGTCACGAGAGACCTGTCAGCCGCCATACCCTGCGCAACCTCCCTTGGGTGCCCATGCTCATCATGGGCGCTGTGGTCTTCTTGGCAATATTCGCTCCTTGGGTGGTCCCACACGATCCTGAGGCACAGTCGCTGCCTGACCGCCGTATGCCACCATTCTGGGTGGAGAGTGGTAGCTTCAGACACGTCCTGGGGACAGATAGCCTGGGCAGAGACATCCTGTCCCGCATGTTCTACGGGGCCCGTATTACGGCGCTTGTGGCCGCCGGAGCCCTCATGCTGGGAGGAGGTATAGGCCTTACGCTGGGGATCCTGGCTGGCTACCTCGGTGGAAAAGTCGACGCCCTCGTGATGAGGGCAGTGGACGCCACGATGTCCTTCCCAACCATCCTCTTCGCACTGGTCATGGCGGTAGCGCTTGGACCTGGCCTCCTCACCATCATCGTGGCTTTGGTCGTCATCGTGTGGGCCAGCTACGCCCGCATTATGCGAGCTGACGTCCTTTCCGTGCGGCACCGGGATCACGTAATCGCCGCGACGGCGATAGGTTGTTCTCACTTTCGCATTATGGTGGTCCACATTCTGCCCATGGTACTCAACACGTTCCTGGTCGTCCTGTCGCTGAATGCGGGCCAGCTTATTCTCACGGAGGCGACGTTGAGTTTCCTTGGCGCGGGCGTACCGCCTGACACGCCAACCTGGGGCGCGATGGTAGCCGACGGCAGACGCTACGTAGCCACCGCCTGGTGGATATCCGTGGTCCCGGGCATCGCAATAACACTGGTAGTGCTCGCACTCAACCTGTTCGGCGACTGGCTTAGAGATAGATTGGACCCGAGGCTGCGGGGGCGGTAGCACTCCCGACCTTACAGAGTGGAATGTCGTTCAGCGTGATAGCGCCAACCAACGATGTACGTCAGGAGGAAAGCATGAAGATCAGTCGTGTAGAGGCCAGCTATCTGGCAAACGTGCCCACTACTCCTCCCCCGTACCGCAAGGAGCCTTCAAAGGGCAACATGATGGTGCTGGAGATCGAGACAGAGGATGGATTGTTGGGGTATGCGCCGGGCGGAGTACTAGCGACACCCACGACCGTAGGGTTCATCAACAAGCAGATGGCGCCCGCCCTGATTGGGCAGGACCCGCTCCTGATAGAGCGTATCTGGAACGAGTTGACCCTGCGCTTCATGCCCAGGGCTTACAGCTCCGTCTGGGTCGGCGCTCTCAGTGCCATCGACATCGCGTTGTGGGACATCAGGGGCAAGTGCTTCAATCAGCCGGTGTGGAAGCTCCTCGGCGGCGCTCGCTCCAAGATACCTGCGTACGCAACATTTGGGCTCCCACCCATCTACCCCTTGGAGGAGCTCGTCGCGGAGGCGAAGTACTTCGCCAGCCAGGGGTATGAACGGTTCAAGGTGAACGTCGGACGGTTCACGCACACCCAGGGGCCCGACGAGGACGCGTCACGGGTCAAGGCCCTCCGGGAAGCCCTTGGAGACCGCGCTCAGATAATGATGGACTCGTTCTGCCATATGTCCGGCCCGGAAGCGCTGCGCCTGTGCAAGCTCAGTGAGCCCTACAACGTAACCTTCTTTGAGGAGCCTGTGTACAACGACGACGCCAAGGTAATGGCCGACTTGCGCAAACGGACCAGCGTGCCTCTCGCCTCCGGCCAGACCCACCAGTGGTCCTACGTCCAACTGCTGATGAACGACGCAGTGGACTACCTGCAGCCCAATGTTGCCAACGACGGCGGCTACACGGCAGGCCTCAAGATTGCAGCCATGGCCCAGGCTTTCAACATCCCCATAGCGCACGGCAACGGTTCCGGCCCAACCAACCTGCACCTGTATGCGGGTGTTGCCAACGGCGGCGTGCTGGAACTCCACTACATCAACTGGATGGTCTACGAGGGGGTCTTCAAATCGGTGCCAAAGCCGCTTAACGGCTGGGTCGAAGCCCCTGAAGCATCCGGCGTGGGGCTCGAGCCCAAGGAGGGCATCATCAGGGAGCACCGCCAGGAGGCTACCTAGCGGCTTTGGCAATGGCTACACAGGCTGCGGGCCAGCAACCGAGAAGGGAGGGTGCGATGTGGCGGGATCGGCTCGTGGACACCGCGAGGTGGGGCGTGGCCCGTGGCGATGTGACATGTTAAGGAGGGAAGATGAAGGTCTGTCGTGTAGAAGCACACCGTCTGGAAGAGGTCCCCATCACGCCTCCCCCGTTCCGCAAAGACCCTTCTACGGGCAGCATGACGGTGGTGGAGGTGGAGACGGACAGTGGCATCGTTGGCTACAGCGTGCTTGGAGGAGGGGGAGGCTCTCCCTGGCCCATGACGGTGGAGTTTATCAACTGCTACGCCTCTCAGTTCCTGGCTGGACAGGACGCCCTTCTGGTGGAGCGAATCTGGAACCAGATGGTACGCCAGGCCGGACGACATCCAGCAGGCATGTGGGCCTCGGTCGCTGGGGCCATAGACCTGGCGCTGTGGGACATCAGGGGCAAGGCGCTTGGCCACCCCGTATGGCAACTGATTGGCGGCGCGCGCGACCGAGTGCCAGCGTACGTCTCCTTCGGCCTGGCCGGCCCCAACACCAGCGCCTCCATGTACCCAGCATATAGCAGGGAGGAGCTGGTCGAAGAAGCGAAGTATCTGGTGGGGCAAGGCCACACCAGGCTCAAGACAGTTGTTGGACGGTGGGAGGTCCCAGACCCGGACGAGGATGCGGCCCGGATGGCAGCGGTGAGGGAGGCGGTGGGCCCAGACGTCTGGTTGATGATGGACGCTAGCTGCTACATGTCCCTCCAGGACGCCGTCCGACTGTGCAAGCTCTGTGAACCTCTCCACATCACCTTCTTCGAGGAGCCCGTCCACGCCAACGATCCCCGGACGCTGGCGGCACTTCGCAAGCAGACCAGCATCCCTCTTGCGGCAAACCCCAGTGGGTTTCGAGCGGCCTACCGAGAGATGCTGCTGCACGACGCGGTGGATATCGTTCAGCCCAACGTGGCCTCAATCGGCTACACCGAATCCATCGCTGTGGCCAACATGGCCGGAGCATTCAACGTCCCCATCGCCAACGGCAACGGATCGGGACCCCACAACATCCACCTTCAGGCGGGAATGCCCAACGGATGGCTGTTGGAGTTCCACTGGCACAATTGGCAAACATATGAGGCAGTGTTTCAGGACATGCCGAGACCTCGTGAGGGCTGGACAGCGCCATTGAATAGGCCGGGGTTGGGGCTGGACCCAAAACCAGGCATTATCAAAGAGTACAGCAGGCTCCCAACTTGATTGAGCAACAGTTTGTCTGGAGAATGCTTCGCCCGTTTATCAGGACGCTCACCAGTTGTCCGTGCTCTCAGCCAACGTCATGTGTGGCGAGAAAGGGGACCGAGGTGAGCCCTGACCAGGAGGTGACGAGTGCACATTGACAAAGGAAAGTGCGTGGGATGTGCCAACTGTGTGCCAGTTTGTCCCATGGGGGCCATCCACGTCGGCGCCGACGGACGCGCCACCGTGGTGGTCGATGAGTGCGTCGAGTGTTTCACCTGCTACCGCGGCCTGAGCACCGAACACCTTCCAGGCTCGCTCATCCGAGTGCTCCGCCGCCTCCTCAAACTGGCGCGTCTCCGTTTTGAGCCGGACCCAGACGTCTGCCCAACAGCTGCCATCACGCCAGACGAACTCCGCTGGCCACGCACTTTGCGAAGGGAGTTCAGCGATCCACTGGAGCGCCACAGCTCCACCGGCATGGGAGGACGAGGCACTGCTGAGGTTAAGACCAACGAGCTTACCAACCGCGTAGGGGAAGGGCTAGCTGGCTTTGTGGTGGAGTTCGGGAGGCCGGGCGTTGGCGTCCGTCTTCACGACGTTGCTGTAGCCACCAAGGAGTTGGCTCGCGCCGGCGTTACCTTCGAAACCGAAAACCCGGTTACTTACCTTATGTCGGACGTTTCGGCGGGTCAGCTCCGCCCCGAGATCCTGAACGAGAAGATAATGTCCTGCATTGTCGAGTTCAGGGTGGAACTGGAGCGAGTGCCCGATGTGCTAAGGGTGGTTGAGGACGTTTCTTGCAGGGTGGACACGACGGTCGCTGTAGGCGTCTCCGCCCGCTGCGACGCCCACGGAGAAGACCCACTGAAGGACGTGCTGGCTGGGCAAGGATACAAGTTCCATCGCGGGAAGGTCAACTTGGGCCTGGGTCGCAGAAGTAACCCAGCCGCTGAACCGACGGCCACGTCTCGCACAGGAGGACACCCATGACCAACACGCTCCACCGCTATGGCAGCCCGGAGAGTGCCGCAGACGACTACATCGTCTTTGTAATGGCCACAAAGGGGGTGAACGACGAAGGCTCCGAGGCCAAGGCACGTGAGTTCCTGAAGGTAGCCCTGGAGTACCGGCCCGTCAACCTGGGCGGGGGTTCCCAGGGGGGTCTCTATAGGCCCACCAGCAGGCTGAACCCATTTATCGCCTACTTTACCTCCCGCAGGCATGCCATCAGCCCTCGGGTGCTCATGCAGGAGATAGAAGCCCCAGGGCACGCAGCCGCGGTCTTCGACAACAGGGAGGCATTCGAGGAGTTTGTGGCGGCGGTCAAGAAGATGGACCTGGGCCTCTCGGTAAACGCCAGCGCCCTGGTGGAGGACACGCGCTGCGCATGCCGTAAGGCAGGCTTTCAACCTCACAGCGTCGAGTACTCGCTGGGGTTCCGAGGGCGGACCGATAGACTGCCGGATGGGCGGGTCCTGGAACTCACCACCATGTGCGGGCACGGGATGGTCTCGGCCAGCTACGCTCAGAAGATGATTCTGATGGTGAAGGAAGGCCGTGTCACGCCGGAGCGCGCCAGTCAGTACATGGCCAAGTTCTGCAGCTGCGGCGTTTTCAATCCATCTCGCGCCACCCGGGTACTCAAGGAAGCCCAGCAGGGGGTACCCGCGCCACTGGGAGTATAGTGCACAACCGTACGCGGTGCGCGGGAGCACTCCTTGTATGGACATGCCCAGAGATTGAAGGAAGGGTCTTGCTACCTTCGCCATCCCAGGACAGTCTTACGTCGCTCCTGTCGGCCCTGCCCGATAGGCAGCGCAACGTGCTGCTGCTCCGCTACGGCCTCCAGAGCGGAGAGCCCCTTTCTCTGCGCCAGGCTGGCAAGCGCCTGGGCATCACAGGAGAGCGGGTGCGGCTCATTGAGCGGGACGCCGTCGCCAGGCTGTGGCGCATGGGAGAGCCGGCCCGCTGGGCCAGCCAGCCCCTGGTGGACGCGCTGACGGAGTCTGGTGGCATCGCCCGTTTCGAGGACATCATGGCGGCGCTGCGCCGGAAAGCACCGCCCTATGAACGCCCCTCCGAGGGCCTGGTGCGGTTCCTGCGCAGGCTGGACCAGCGGGTGGTGAGGGTGAGGACCGGCCGTGGGGAGGTGTGGGCGCTGA
>JAUYDU010000243.1 GCA_030691665.1 Chloroflexota bacterium | reverse complement strand
AAGGGCAGTCAGGTCATCGCTTATCGCTTCCCTTGACCATCCCAGCCTCTCGGCGATCTGCTGCTGGGTGCGGCACTGATTGAGACGCCGCGCTGCCTCCTCAACACCAGAAGAGGCCAGAGCCTCCAGGCTGAGCGTGTGGGGATGCCCTGAATACGGCGTGGGAACCTTGGATGTTCCTATCCGCGGAGAACACGAAATGAACTAGTTGGGGCCACCTCACTCCCATCATGTGCACCAACGGGCCCAACCCTGTGGTGGCGTACTCGCCGTTCTCCCACGCCCCTCTGGCAGGACGGACAGAGGCGCCATGTCCTTCTTTCTCTGAGAACGATGCCGCTCCCATAGTGGCGTAAGACAGTGGGGGCGTGACCACAACGAGTTCATGCCAGACCCCCATTTTGGCGCTACACCCCCGCTTCACTTCCTGTGACGCGGGGGTGTAGAATGCCCACTTGATTCGGCCAACAACCTAATGAAACCAGGTTGAGGAAGGAACCCATGAAGAACGTAAAGCTATCCGTCAACGGCAACACCCTCACCATTACGGTGGACTTGACCCAGGAGTCCGGGCCGTCCTCTTCTGGCAAGACGATCATCATCGCCTCCACGGAAGGGAACTTCCCACTGCCTGGACGCGCTGAGTTCGTGGGCTTGAATGTCTATCGCAAGAAGTAGCTGAGGGGACCTCCGATGGGAGCGGAGATGCGTGGGGAAGACGAGTACCACACAGGAGGCTAGGAAGGTCACTCCCTGGGACATCGCGCTGCCGCTCCAAATGTTGGAGGCACTTGTCGAGCTTGGCCCAAGAGCGTCGGGCGGCTCTGGAGGCCTGGGCGATGTGTATGGCCCACAAGCCTTGTTGTGGTCCAGAAGGATAGAGGTCGTCGCCTAGGCGCTCCGCCTACTTCCCCTCCGGAATGTCTGGCTCAGGTGGCGACCTCCTGGGCCGTGTGGCGTGCGCCCTGCGGCTCCTCCGGCCCAGGAAGACTGCCAGCGCGACGATGGCGCCCCACAACGGCAGGAAGATTCCAAGCCATATCAGTAGCGTGCCCAGGGCCTGACCTATCGTCACCAGGGCGCGAGCGGAACTCTTGGCTGTGCCACCTGGGTTCCACGAGCCTGCGATGGCTTCCTTGCTCCGCACTGAGACCTGAACGCTGTCGCTGGCTTCAACAGGCCCGGCCTCGCTGGTGGCGCTTATGGTCAAGATTGCGAAAAAGGGCGCTGGCCGATAGTTCTGATAGACGTGGGTCACCGTAGTGGTAGTTGCACCCTCTGGCACACTGCTGCTCGCGGGGGCCGAGCCATCGCCGAAGTCCCAGGCGAGACGGAGGTCCGAGAACCCGACCGGACGCGTGAAAGAGCCATCGAACGTGACGGTGTCCCCCGCCTTGACCGTCACGTCCGGCCCGGCGTACACCTCGATGGGCTTCACCTTGACCACCTTCACGATGAGCGTGTCCATCCCCTCGGCGGCCCCGGCGTCGCCGCTGCCGCGCACCTTGACGGTCACGATGAAAGGTGACTGCTCGCTGCTCCGATAGACGCGGGTCACGGTGGCAGTGGCCCTGCTCGCGCTGGCAGGCTCCGGGGCCGTGCGGCTGCCGCCGATGGTTGGAGTCTCGTCCCCGAAGTCCCACTCGTAGGTGAAGCTGGTGATGCCCTCAGGCGGCGTGAACGAGGCGCGGAAGCTGATAGGCTCCCCTTCCTTCACCGTCAGGTCCGGGCCCGCGTCCACGGACATGCTCATGCCCACCAGTTTCAGTTGCACGTTGACCAGCGAGTAGGCCGAGGACTGCTCCAGGAAGCCCAGCCGTCCCTGTAGCTGCTCTATCTGCCCTTGCACTTTGGTCAGCTCCACCTGGACCTTGAGCGCCTCCTCCACGTTCTGCGCCTTGGCGAGGAATCCAATCAGCGCGTCCTCCGTGGCCTGAAGGTTCCGCACGCGGGCCTGAGTATCCGAGTACTCGTCGGTGAAGTCCTGGCTGGTGGCGTTCAGCGACTCCACTTTCACAGCCAGGTCTCTCAATCGGCTGAGGGCCTCGTCCAGGCGCTGGGCCGGCACGCGGACGGAGATGGCGCCGGCGTGCCTCTGGGACTGGCTCGACGATACCACCCATCCCCCCATCTGCCTGGCGACGGCGCCGATGCTGTCCATAGCCTGCGTCACATCGTCCACCACCAGCGTCGCATCCACAGTGCGAACGATTATCCGCTCTTGTGCGGGCGCGCTCCCCGGCTGGTAGGCCACCTGTCCGGCGGGCGGCGTAGGGGTGGGGGGAGGAGGCTGCCCTGGCCTGGGCGTGGCAGTGGGTGTGGCTGCGGGCCTGGGGGCCGGGGTAGCCGTAGGAAACGACGGAGCGCGGGTCGGTGTAGGGGTGGGGATGCCGGAGGCAGAGGGCATATCGAAGCCTCCGCCCGGCCAAGGCGTTGCAGTAGGCGTGGCTGCGGGGCCGCAGGCCGCCAGCAGGGACAGGGTTGCCAGAGCGACGAGGGTCAGGAGCCAGCGCAGGTGCGGACGCATCAGCGCCCCCTTCCTCGCACGAGGCCGTGCGCGTCTTGGTTATGACAGCCTCATTCTGCCACCTGGCAGCAAGCGCCCTGAGCCGGGATTTCCCATTTGGCGCTGGCCCTGAACCCCTGCCAGGGCAGAAAGGGTCACGCACACCATACCCTTGCCTTCTGGTCTAGTCAAATGACTGTCTCCCGCCCGGCGCCCACGATTTATGAGCAATTCCAACGCCCTCGTGGGGCTGACGAAGCCATAGGTCTTCCGCACCCACCAGGCGCTCCGGCGAAAGGCAGTAGCTGCCACCAACTCAGAGGGAGGCGAGCAGGATTGCAGGGCTGGCCGGACCGAACAAAACGCTTTCATGTGTAGCATACTCGGGCCCGACGGGCCGTGGCCCAACGGCCTGGTCACAAAATGACTTTCCGTGCAACGCCGGCATCATCGCGGCCGCCCCAGGAAGGTAGACGCTTCTGTAGCTGCGGCCAATCGGCTCCCGAAGGCGGCTCCGAAAGAACCACCTAATGACCTCTGATGGGCGAGGCCAGGAGCCCGATTCCTCAGAGCCATCCAACGCGCTAGAATACTGGCTGCGCACTCAAAAGCCCTGGGCGCGGCAAACTCGGAGGATGATACCATGCGCGACCCATCAACGGTAGCTATCGCGGACCGGCCTATCACCACGCTTGAGCAAGACAGACTCGGAAGGGCCCGGTTCGCGGAGCACATCGCGGCACAGATCCTGAAGTACTCAGACCCGGCATGCCTGGTCGTCGCTCTCTACGGGCGGTGGGGGTCGGGAAAGACCTCACTCTTGAATCTGATTGAAGCTCAGATTCGCGAGGGCGCACCTGTGCGAGGCCCAGCGCCCATCGTCTTGAGGTTCAATCCATGGCATTTCGCGGCGACGGATCAACTCATCGCGATGTTCTTCCGGGACGTGCGAATTGCGCTAGGGTTAAGGGATCGAGGCAAGGCGGGCCAGCAGCTTGGGAGGCTATTGGAGACGCTAGCCGTGGTGCTGTCGGCGGGCGAGAGCCTGCCTGGCCTTGCTTCCTTGGGACGGCCGAGCAAGATCGCCACGTTGTCTGCAAAAGGCCTCACGCAGATGATGAAAGACAAGACGCTGGAGCAGTTGCGCGCTGAGATCTACAAACACATGATGAAGCTAGAGAAGCGGCTCGTCGTTATGATAGACGACCTGGACAGGCTTGAGCCGGACTCGATGCTACTCATGCTCCGTCTGATCCGCCTGAGTGCGGACATGCCAAACACCACGTACGTCCTCGCGTTCGATCGAGGCCCCGTAGCGTCCGCGCTCGACAAGGCATATCCGGGAATCGGAGGGCAGGCCTATCTGGAGAAGATCGCCCAAGTTGCATTGGACATCCCTCGTGCAACCCCGCAGCAGTTGGAGACCCTCTTCCTGGAAGGGCTGCAAAACGCTGTGGGTGACACGAGCTGGGAGGAGGAAGAGCAAGACAGATGGCGCGAACTTTACCTGGGGGGGCTTCGCCGCTTCATCCTCACCCCTCGGGATGTCATCAGATGCCTCAACGGGATAAAACTGAACTTCCCAATGGTCCGAGGTGAAGTAAACGCAATCGACTTCATCACCTTGGAGGTGATCCGCACGTTCAACCCTGGCCTGTACGCGTTCATCGCTGATCCTGGAAACAGGCAGTCCCTCCTCCTTGACGCGCCGTTACTCGTCGACCTCAGACAAGGGGAGAGGCCGGCTTTGCCGCCGAGCCTGGATGAGGCCCTCGGTGCCAGTGGCGATCACCTAAAACAGCCGTCCACCCACCTCCTCCTGAGCCTGTTTCCCAGAGCGGGCCGGTATTTCGGTGGTGCCACCTATGATGGCGGAGACTGGGATACGGCGTGGCGTGCAAAACGGCGGATGTGTTCACTAGCCCACTTCGATGTCTACCTGCTGCTTTGCTTGCCTGAAGGGGCCATGTCCGAGGCAGAGTTGAGCGAGATCCTGGGCCGTGTAGCTGATCAAGAAGGGCTGGTGAGGCAGCTCCGCTCCGTGATGTCTGAAGGCCGAATCACAATCACAAGGGTGCTAGAGTACTTTGACGATCACTGTGGGGAGTTGTCTGACGATGGCCTTGTGGGACTCCTGGGTGCCCTATTCACAGTCGCCGACGAGATCCCTATCGACCCGCCAGGGGCGTTCGACGTTGGCCCGAGGGCTAGAGTGGGGTTCCTCGCTCTTCAGGCCTTTGCCAAAATCAGCGATGAACAGCGACGGGACGCTGAACTCACCCGTCTCACTGGAGCCTGCCCCGCACTCACTGCTCTTGTCTCCTTGGTGAACCGGTTGGAGAAGGCGCCAGATCGGGCGAGTTATTTGGACATGCACGGCCAACCTGTCTTCTCTGATGCAGCCCTAGGCAAGGCCCGGCGACTGCTACTGGAGAGGATTAGGCAGGCTGCAAGGGAAGATAGCTTGCTTGGCCGGGTGTACCCTCTCATGTTGGTGTTCAGATGGAAGGACTGGGCAAGCACAGGCGAGGTTGCACAGTTCCTGGCATCCAAGATACAGACTGACGAGGGCTTACTTCAAGTTCTCGTCGCCTTCATACATCAAATGGAAACCGACCGAGGGGGCAAGTGGGCAGTGATTCGCTTCACAAGCCGGGAGTACCTGGCGACGTTCCTCGATATTGATGTGCTGTCTGCGCGAGTGAAGACATTGAAAGCGGCTCCGCCAAGGCCGCTGTCGCCAGACGAAACGCTCGCCATTGAGACGTTCCTCGATCCCCCGGAGACGATAGCCTAATGGTAAGGGTATAGGTAGCGAAGGCTTTCCGACCTTTGCCCTGGCTGGGTTGGTGGTGCAAAGGGACTCCTTGTGAAACCGCCTTCGGAGACGGGACGTCGTAGCAGGGGCTTCGACCACCCTACCGGATCGATTGCCGCGGCGGCCGCGCTGCACAACACACCGGGCGGTGCAGGCTTGCCCCCTCCCGGTGAAGGATCTCTGCGGAATCCTGCTCAGCAGGTCGCGGCGGTCAGCCAAGGCTACACATACACATTCTTGATTATCGTGCAGCCTCAGCAGCACACCTAGAAATGGCCAGCCCTCGGCCCTGTGCCCAGCAACTACACTAATGTGGCCAAACAGTGCAGCTTCATCGCGTTTGCCAATGGTTGCTCTGTCTCTCTGGTTGGCAGTCTGTTTGTACTACTGGTATACTCCCCGAGGGAGTGGGTCACTGTTCCCATCAGTATACCTTTGTCGGGTTGGGGGCCAAAGACCATGCGCCGGAAGTTGCTGAAGGCTGCTTTGCGAATTCCCGCCCCCTGGGTACGAAGGAGGGCAGTTCTGGCACTGGGAAATCTCGGGGGGCCACGTGCAGTGGAGTCTCTGATGCGGGCCCTCACGGACTCTGATGAGCAGGTACGAAGAAATGCAGCCCTAACCTTAGGCAATATCGGGGATCCTCGTGCTGTGGAGTCTTTGATCCAGGCCCTCACTGACTCTGATGAGTGGGTAAGGAGGGTAGCAGCCTGGGCCCTGGGCAAGCTCAAGGACCCACGCGGCCTAGAACCTCTGATCCGGGCCGTCACCGACTCAGATTCGGGGGTGCGAGGGAACGCAACCCTGGCGCTCAGGGACCTCAACGACTCACGTGCTGTGGCGCCTCTGATCGAGGCCCTCAAAGACTCGGAGTCGGAGGTGCGAGCAAGCGCCGCCTTTGCTCTGGGGCACTTCAACGATTCGCGGCCGTTAGAACCTTTGTCTCATGCGCTAGCGGACTCTGACTGGGAGGTGCGATGGAGGGCGACGCAGTCCCTGGTTGAACTCAAGGACTCGCGTGCTCTAGATCCACTGATCCGGTTCCTCTCGCATCCTGTGGATGCGATTCGAAGGGGCGCAGCTGAGTACCTTGGGGAACTCAATGACCCCGGCGCAGTGGAACCCTTAATCCAGGTCCTCGCGGACACCACTGTCCACAGCACGGATTTCGAGGACGGGTTGGTACGAGCGAGCGCAGCCTCGTCCTTGGGCAAGCTCAATGACCCACGTGCTGTGGAGTCTCTAATCCAGGCCCTCATGGACTCTGATAAGTGCAGACCTCAGGACATAGCGCCGACGAGGTGAGACGGTTGATGGTGCACCGACGTGCCGGCCAGCGTGAAGCGCAGCCGGTAGGTCGTGCCTGGG
>JAUYDU010000182.1 GCA_030691665.1 Chloroflexota bacterium | reverse complement strand
GCAGGCCATGCACGCTGGGCAAGTTTACAGATTTGTGAAGGAGGTGCAGCCCGGCGACTACGTTCTCACGCCGTTCAGAGCGACCCGCACCGTGCTGATAGGGAAGGCAGAAGGGGAATACGAGTTCAACCCAAGCCTTTTCGGGCCGCAGCACCCCAATGTAAGAAGGGTCCGCTGGCTGAAGGAGAAGTCTCGCGATGACTTCAGCGCTGCGGCCCGCAACACGTTGGGCGGTCTGGCCGCTGTTTTCAGGGCTGACGCACATCTGGCGGAGATCGAGCGCCTACTGAAAGGAGAGCCTCCCGCCGGCGACGCTGAGGTAGAGCCTCCATTGCTGGACGACGTCAAGGCAAAGGCTGACGAACTCATACGCGATCGCCTCGCAAAGCTATCGGGCCATGAATTCCAGGACGTCGTCGCCGCCGTGCTGAGGGCGATGGGCTACGTTGCGAAAGTGGGACCGCGCGGCAAAGACGCGGGTGTGGATGTCATCGCCCACCGCGACCCGTTTGGTTTCAGTGAGCCCCGCATTAAGGTACAGGTCAAACATAGAGCGGGCCCAGCGACTCGTCCTGAACTACAGGCGCTGAGCGGAGCGCTGCATCAAGGGGAATACGGGCTGTTTGTGAGCACCGGAGGTTTCACCAAGGACGCCGAAACCTGGGCGGATCAATCGGGCAAGCCCATCACGCTCAAAGATGGTGAGGCGTTCGTCGAAATGCTGCTTGAGAACTATGAGAGGCTAGACCCCACCGTGAGGGCGTTAGTTCCGTTGAGGCTAGTATGGATACCAGTCATCGAGTAGGCTCCATTTCCCTTTGCGGCGGCCGCATCCTCGACCCCGGCTGCGGCCTCGACCTGACGGGCGACGTGCTCATCCGCGAGGGACGCATCGCCGCCGTCGGGCCGGACGTGGCGGCAGAGCCTGCCCTGAGCCAAGTCGAAGGGGCAGAGCACGTCATCGACGCCCGCGGCCTCATTGTCTGCCCAGGCTTCGTCGACCTGCACTGCCACCTGCGCGACCCCGGCTTCGAGCACAAGGAGACCATCGAGACAGGCACGCGGGCGGCTGCTCGCGGCGGCTTCACCACCGTCTGCTCCATGCCCAACACCGAGCCGCCGGTGGACAGCCGGGCCACGGTAGAGTACATCCTGCGGATGGCCCGCGCCCAGGGAGCGGTGCGCGTCCTGCCCATCGGCTGCATCAGCCGCGGCCGCCAGGGCAAGGAGCTGGCGGAGATGGGCGAGCTGGCCGAGGCGGGCGTGGTCGGCTTCAGCGACGACGGCTCGCCCGTGGCCGACGCCGCCCTCATGCGCCACGCCCTGGAGTACGCCTCGGCCTTCGGCCTGCCGGTCATCGACCACTGCGAGGAGCCATCGCTCTCCCGCGAGGGCGTGATGCACGAGGGCTGGGTGGCCAATCGCCTGGGCCTGCGCGGTGTCCCCGCCGCCGCCGAGGAGGCGATGGTGGCCCGCGACATCGCCCTCGCTGAGCTCACGGGCGCCCACCTGCACATCGCCCACGTGAGCACGGCGGGCAGCGTCGAGCTCGTGCGGCGGGCCAAGGGGCGGGGCCTGGCGGTGACCGCCGAGGTCACGCCCCACCACCTGGCCCTCACCCACGAGGCGGTGATGCTGGGAGGGGCGGAAACGCCCTTCGCCAGAGGCGAATCCGCCTCGGGCGGAGGCGGCCTCGCGTACGATACCAACGCCAGGGTGAACCCGCCTCTGCGCACCCCAGCGGACGTGGCCGCCTGCATCGCCGGGCTGGCCGACGGCACCATCGACGCCATCGCCACCGACCACGCCCCCCACGCCATCGAGGACAAGCTGTGCGAGTTCGACCTGGCGGCGCCGGGCATCAGCGGCCTGGAGACGGCCCTGGCCCTGTGCCTGTCGCTTTCGCCAGAGGCGAACCCGCCTCAGGCGGGGGTGCACGAGGGCAGGCTGGACCTGGCAACCATCGTCTACCGGCTGACGGCGGGGCCGGTGCGGGCCTTCGGCCTGGATCGGGGCGAGCTGGCGGGCCTGGGCAGCCTGGCCGTGGGCGCGCCGGGCGACGTGGTGGTATTCGACCCGCAGGCCGAGTGGCTGGTGGAGCCGGAGCGCTTCGCCTCCAAGGGCAAGAACACGCCCCTGGCCGGGCGGCGCCTGCGGGGGCGGGTGGTGGCCACGGTGTGCGGGGGAAGGGTGGTGTATCAGCAGTGAGCGACGTCGTGGCGGTTGCGCTTATCACAGGCGGAACGACTGGCTTCGTAGGAATCGCGGGCCTCGCCCTCAATCTGTGGAATTCGTCAAGGGAGCGCCAGCTGCGCCTCGCTGAGCATCGCGAGGATTACAGGGAATGGTATAGGCGAACCCTGTTTGAAGACAGGCTAAGGGCTGTCCGGGAAGGGTACGCCTGGCTCATGCGGCTCAACAGAGCCCTGAGCCGCGCCGATCAGGGGCTCGATCAGATGTGCCTCGAGTGTCGTGAATGGTGGGACAACAATGCGGTTTTTCTGTATGACGACCTTCCCCGCAAATCTGAGTTCATAGGCTTCTTAAACGACCCGCATGGATCGGGGTCGTTCATGAGAGCGGAGGCGGAGGTTCGGGACCGACTGCGTCAGATTCTGGCCACCGAGCGGAATGATCGGAGTGGGGCCCATGACCGATAAAGCGCTCCTCGTCCTAGAGGACGGCTCCGCCTTCCCCGGGCGGCCCTTCGGGGCACCGGGCCGGGCGGACGGGGAGGTGGTCTTCTCCACCGCCATGACCGGCTACCAGGAGATGCTCACCGACCCCTCCTACGCCGGCCAGATCCTGGTGCTCACCTACCCCCTGGTGGGCAACTACGGCGTCAACGCCATCGACATCGAGTCGCGCCGCATCCAGGTGCGCGGCTTCGTCGTGCGCGAGGAGTGCCCGCTGCCCAGCCACTGGCAGGCCAGCGGCACCCTCCACGACTACCTGGCCTCCCAGGGCATCCCCGCCATCGCCGGGGTGGACACGCGCGCCCTCACCCGCCGCCTGCGCTCGCTAGGGGTGATGATGGGCACCATCACCGCCGACGAATCGCCCGCCGAGGCGCTGGCCCGCCTGCGCGGCCTGCCCGGCTACGGCAGCATCGACTTCGTGCGCCAGGTGAGCACCGAGGAACCCTACGACTGGCCTGCCCTGAGCGGAGCCGAAGGGCAGACCCCGGATGTTGCTCGGCGCCACATCGTGGTGGTGGACAGCGGCGTCAAGTACAACATCCTGCGCCTGCTGAGCGCCCGCGGCTGCCGGGTGACCACCCTGCCCTGCACCGCCCCCGCCGACGATATCCTGGCCCTGCGGCCGGACGGCATCGTCTTCTCGCCGGGGCCGGGCGACCCCGCCCTGCTCGACTATCTGGTGGGCACCGTCTCGTCCCTTATCAGCCACACGCCCATCCTGGGCATCTGCCTGGG
>JAUYDU010000111.1 GCA_030691665.1 Chloroflexota bacterium | reverse complement strand
GTTGCCAGCTAACTTCCCGTTGCCAACGGGATTCAACGCCAGTAGAGGGATGTAACCTCTACCTTTGTCTAGCTAGTCCTATGCGGTTGTTAAGGTACTGTTGGCTGTTGCCAACGTAGCTATGATGCTACAAAATGGCCTTATGTCATACACGAAAAAGCAATGCGATAATCATCACCCCCCGCTCCGATGGCCGGGTGGCGGAAAGAACGAAAACGCAGCCCTTCAGAGCCCTGGGGCAGGATGTTGCCGATGGGCGTTGGATGGTTCCATCCAAGGAACGAGCGGGGGCGCCTCCCCGGCGTGGCCCCACCCCTCGATGGGGTTGAGCAGGCGGTCGCATACCTCCCCGCCACCCGCCGCCTTCCCGCTGTCGTGAGCGACCTATGCGGCTACCTATGGGCCATCTTCTCGGCTACCTATGCCGTAGGTAGCTATCTGGAAGGTCGGCTGCATAGGTAGCGCCCTCATAGGTAGGCGCGTCAGGAGAACATCTCCACGGGGGCGGGGAGTCTCCCCACCCCTCTGGGGAACCGCCGCCTTCCCCACATCCCATCCAGCGCCGGCCCAGGAGGCATGGCGGGGCATGGGAGCGGCACTGATCGCCAAACCGGTAGGCGGTGATGACACAGCCGGCCCAGACAAGAACCTGCGTGGAGCCCTCCTCGCTGAGGGCACGGCGCTACTGCGGAGGAGGTGCGGAGGTTGTGCGGGGCGCCGCCGCGCCGTCTCGCCCGATATCGTGTTGGCGTATCCAGGCACGCAACATGGCGTATCTGTGCCCCCGACACGGGCGTATCTGAGAATACGCCTATCTGGGATACGCTACACAGATACGCCGCCCCGTCCTACGCCAGCCACCTCCAGCGCGCCCCATCCCGGGCAGGGGGTCACCCCCCTCCCACCCTACGCCTGCACCTTTACAGAAGGGTCAGGCGGCGGCGCTGGGGCTGGACGCCCCGAGGCCCAGGAGCGCCACCGCCTTCTCCACGCCCACCTGGGGCGCCAGCCTGGCCACCCGCACCGCGTCCCTCACGTCCTGGCTCACCCCGTCCAGCAGTGCGGCGACCTGCTCCGCCACCTCAGGGGCCACGCCCTCGCGCCGCACCAGCACGCCCACCACCACCTGCCGAAACTCCTGGCGCTGGTAGGGTTGCAGCCTCCTCACGGCGAAGCGGGACAGGAGTTCGGGCGCCAGGACGCGCAGGTTGTTGGTGGCGGCCACCACCCTCAGGTCAAGCTGCTCCTCCAATCTCCTCCCCACCTTGGCCCTGACCAGCCTGCCGCCCTCCATGAGCGAGAGTAGAGCAGCCGTGTCAACCGCCGCCATCTTGTCCAGCTCGTCCACCAGGAGGAGGCGAGGCCTGCGCTCCGCCGCCAGGTCCCACAGCCCCGCCTTCGACGACGCCGAGCCCATCAGCCAGAGCGCCCGGCTCCCCGCCACGCGCTCCAGTCCCCACAGGAACAGGCTCTTGGCCAGGGCTGGAGGCCCTGCCAGCAGCACGTGCACCGGCCTCTCGGCTGTCACCGCCGCGCGAAGAAGCTCCTTGACCTCATCGTGGCCGATGATGTCGCCGAACACGTCCTCCGGCCAAGAGACGGGGCCACTGTCCTGCTCAATCTCAGGCTGGGGCTCGCCCTGGATGGCGAGAAGCTTCCCCCTCTCGCTGAGCCTGTAGCCCTTGTACGAGTTGGAGTGGAACACCACCTCAAGACACCCGTCGATGACCAGACGGTTCAGAGTGGCGGGCTGGACACGGACCTGTTCCCAGTTCCAGCCCAGAGGCCACTCCTGTTTCTGGTCGTGGCTCGACTCGTACTCCAGTATTCGCGCCAGCAGCTCCACGTCGCCGGGCTTCATCGTATCCACCCCCTCCCTGAAAGTCCTCTGATGGTCGCCTGCCCCACATACGAGCGACGACAGGCCTCGGCCAACGGCGCTATTCTAGCCGGTGGAGTTACAGCGTCAAAGCCTGTCAGGGCGCCGAGAGCGTGGCGAGTCCGGCTGCTGTCGGTGGCTGGAGACCGTGACGATTACCATATGGTATACCATACCCTGTCCCACGGCTTCGTCTGGGCCGCAGCCGCCGCTGCCCGCGTCGTGACCGCACCTATCAGATACGCACCTATGGCAGAGGTGCGGGCTCCACAGGTGTGACCCTCCGAAGAATATCCCCCCCGTTTCTAGGACCCTCACCCTCCCTGGAGACACGGGGGCTGATTCGAGGAGCCCTTCGGTGAGGACGCCGATGGAGAGGGGCGTCGGTTGTTGCCCATCTCGCCTCCTCTCCGCCATAGCTGTTAACTGTCGGCGCCATAGCTGAGGCCTCCAACTCCGCCATAGCTACAGCTATGGCAGCCCAGCTATGGCAGCCCTGCCCAGATTATCCCCCCGGGGTAGAGGGGTCTCCCCCCTCCGCGGGATAAGGACACATCATCTGCGGAGCCCCTCAAGGCGCGGGTTGTGAGGAGGTAGTGTGGCGCTCGTGGCAGTGGCGCCGGTCAGGCACGGAGCTAGAGCCCTTCCGCCTCGATCTGCTTGGGGGTGTAACCCTCATCAAACGGACGGTGCGCAAGACGGCCAACTCCGTCCGCAAGGCCCTGTTCTCGGCCTCCAGAGTCGCGATCGTCTCCCCTTGGGCCATCACGCCTCACCAAGGGTCTGGGGCAGGCGACGGAGCATCGTCATGACCCCAGTATGGGGAAGCCTGGCCCTCTTTTTCTATCCTCCAGCACGCGTCATATAGGCAGTTTGGGCCACGTCACCCTGACACCAGGTGAACGGTTACCAAAGTTCGTTACACGACACGCGATGCCACCCAATCGGGCCAGGTCCCTCTAGGCAGCCCGTCCAGTGACCTGTTGGTGAAACCCAGACAACCTGTTGGCCGGATCCTTTGGCGCTTTCACCGGCCTGCCATCGTGTAGAATGACTAGGTGGGAGCCTGCCGGAGTGAGGGCCATTCATGCCATCCCTCCCGTCACCCGGACGACTAGAAAGTCGTGTAAACTGTGTGCAGGGGAGCCAGGTGCCCTGCACCCTCCTGGGGGACGGTCACCATGTTCCGTTCATCACCATAAGTCGGGGGCATCATGCCGTAGAATTCATTCTGCGGTGGGGGGATTCTGGGATAGCTTCAACATTGTTGTACTGGACAGCGCTCGCTGACGGCGCTCATGGTGTTGAGGT
>JAUYDU010000485.1 GCA_030691665.1 Chloroflexota bacterium | reverse complement strand
CCAGGGGGTAGATGTCTCCTTCAAGCCTCCCACTATCTTCACACCCAGGACTTCCGATGGCTGCTTCATCGTAACCTCCTGGGTGATAGTTTACCAGATACGAATCATATCTGCACTAGCCGGAAATCCACGGATCAAGGGTACTCCAGAGCGGTTGACAACGTGCTCATGCGCTTCATGGATGGTCTGATGGCGTTTCCGACCCTGGTGCTGGCCCTGGCGTTGATTGCCCTGCTAGGCTCCAGTATACAGAACGTCATAATAGCCATCACTGTGGTGGACTCGCCGCGCGCGGTCCGGGTAGTGAGGAGTTGCGTCCTCAGCCTGCGGGAGCAGACGTTCGTTGAGGCGGCCAGGGCCGTGGGAGTGCCTACCTGGCGCATCCTGTTTGTCCACATAGCTCCCAACACACTTGCACCGGTGATGGTACAGGCTAGTTTCATCTTTGCCGGAGCGATTATGACCGAGGCGGCCCTCAGCTTCCTGGGGGCCGGGTCCCCTCCCCACATACCAAGCTGGGGGAACCTTATCAGCCAGGGCAGAGGCTATCTGCAGGTGGCCTTCTGGATGATATTCTTTCCAGGGCTCTTCCTGGCTCTCACCGTGCTGGCAGTCAACCTGGTAGGCGATGGACTGCGTGATGCTCTGGACCCGAAACTCCGGCGCCGCCTCTGACTTGGAGCCAATCGGCCTAGATGCTGGGAGATTCGCCCACGCGTGTGCAAGGGCCCGGATGCTCTCGTGACGGCCACTCCAGTGGCCTGTGTCACACAGACCGCTGAAAAGTGCAATCCCGTGGCGATGAGTGGCCCGTGAATACCTGGACCCACAACCCCGGACACAATGAACCGCAGGCGACAGAGGATGCCAACTCGTAGCCATGCGCTTTGACACGCAGACCCCAGTAAGTATAATTCGGCTGTGAAGCCTCGCGTGGTTCTGGACGAGAAGCGGAAAGCGCCGACCTGTCCTCCACGTTTGCGCGTGCCATAAGACAGAGAATGTCGTGAAGGATGAACAAGCCCTCGCTCTCAGAAGCTGATACCCGCGCCAAGCTGATGGACCCAGCGCTTCATGCTGCAGGGTGGACTGAGGACCTCATCCGCCGTGAGACTACGCTGGGCGGCGTTGACATCTTTGACGGGCGCCCCCGCCGGTGCAAAGGGCGAACGGGCTTCCTGCTCCGTCTGCCAGCAAGCCCAGGGGCCGACAATACGGGGCTGCCCAGTCTGATTGAAGGCGTCAATCTGGCTAGCAGGGGTCCAGACTCTGTCGTGAGGTGATACCCATGGCCATACCCAGAGACGCACTGCGAATGGTCCAGGATCTCTCGCCAGAGACGCTGGAGTGGCTCCTAAAGACGAAGCTAAGGCCGGAATACGGCCGCACTGGCCTTGTGTTGCTCCGAACGCAGTCTGGACGCGAGAGGGATCTTCGTGAACTCTACAGGAATCGGGCCCCCTACGAACTCCTCCAGAACGCTGATGATGTCTCAGCCTCCATCGCCGTATTCGTGCTTCACACGGAGGGCCTCGCCTTCCTACACGATGGACGGTGGTTCACTACTGACAACTTCAAGAATCTGGCTGAGGGCTGGAGCGACAAGAACCCTAGTGAATGTATTGGCCATAAAGGGATCGGGTTCCGGTCCGTCCTGGATCTTACTCCAGCGCCGCACATTCTTCGCATAGCGTCGGTCGGCTTCTTCGGAGTTAAATTCACATGGGCTTTGAACAACGGCCACATCCAGGAAACGTTTCGTCTCCATCCAGAGCTTCGACAGGAGTATGAGGATTGGACGAAGCACGGACAACTCGCCTGCCCTGTGATGTCGATACCGGGGCCCGCGAAAAAGGCCGGGCTCGGTGCTGGCGCGTCCATCTTCGATCAGGCCGTTCGAGGGGCCTATGGCCCCAACCTCACAACGATGTTCTGGTTCCCCGCTGGTGACCCTGACATCTTACCTGCCGTATTGCGTGATCTGGCACCTATGGCCATGACTTCCGGCACAGCCGGGTGCAATCGCCTAACCACGTTTCTCGATAGGGAAGTCAGTGTGCTGCTGCCGTTCCTCCGGTCGGTCGGCCTCGTTAAGGTCTTCGACAACACCGTGCCGCTCGGTTCGGCCTTCATCCCAGAGGGGAAGTCGAACCGCGAAGGCGAGTTCTCCGTTGTCACAAACGTGGGTGGGAAGGCCACGACAAATCGCTTCTTCCAAATGCGGCTCAAGCTGAACATCCCGCCTGAGGTACGAAACCAGCCGGACACGCCCCGAGCGTTCAAGATGATGCGCCAGGCGGAGGTAGCTCTGTCCGTCAAGTTGGAAGGCGGTCAACCTCACGGAGACCCCGACTCCCGCTTTCACGTGTACTTCCCAACCGAGGAACGAACAGGCTTCGGTTTCCTAGTGCACGGAGACTTCCATGTGAGGCCCGATCGCACCAGGCTGATGGCTGGCGCATACAACCAATGGCTTCTGGCTCGTGCTGCGCGAGCTGCCGCAAATGACTTCTTGACAGTGCTCTTAGACAGGTTCAAGGCCAGGGCCGTATTCGAAGCGTTGGGACCATATGGCACGAGCGATTCTGAAGCCGCCAGAACGTTCGCCGAATCTTTCGGTTCATCCCTTCAAAGTCGGCAGGAGCCATACGTACCCACATCACATGGGTTGGTGAGCCACGACATGGCTATTCTCCCTCCAGAGGTTGACACCGGGGGCTTTTGGCACGACCAGTTCTCAGAGGTAGTGGCACGACCTGATCAAGGCGGAAAGGTGTTTCTTAACCCCGCCGACGATGGTGACGCAACCCGCAGGTTCCTTCATCTGGCTGGTGTCGACGTGCTGCAAATAGAGGCGCTGCTGGACTTCATGGAGGTAGCGGCAGATGGTGGCAAGGACGCTGCTTGGTGGTATCGATGCTACCAGTACATGGCACTTCATCACGACGTGGGTAGGTGGCCGGCTGACAACTTCAGAGGCCGCAGACTGGTCCCGGTCTACGGCTCGAAGGTCGTGCAGGCGGGCGAACGGACCGATCTAGTCATAGTGATGCCGCCAAGAGGGCGGTCACCGGATCTGACACCCCCCGTCTGCTTCTCCACTGTGTTCGTGTTACTCAATCGCAGGTTGAGCGACCTTTTGCAGGCTGGGGAGGAAGAGGTCGCCCGCTGGGTGACGTACAAGCTTGGCATTTCCAGATTCGAGGCGACTGAACTGTTGCCTCGTGCCATCAGCGTTTTAGCTCCGCAGATGTTTTCGGGTACGCTCCCGATGTCCAAGACGGAGTTGGGCGCTATTTGGTGTTTTGTGAGGGCGATCGTGGGGGCAGGTAGAGAGATTGCCGATCCGGACTTTTGGAAATCAGTGGGTAGACTTCCTGTCCCGTTGTGGCAAGCTGAGCCGGATGGATTCATGGATCACCGGCAACTGTCTCCCGCCTTCCTAGCATACTGGCCTGAGTCGTGGCCTGAGGGGTACAGTTGTCTGAACGGTGTGCCAGGTCTGCGGCGTGTTGAGGAGGAATTCCTCCAGCAACTCTGCAAGAGCGCGTCGCGTCAAGAGTGGTTCAGGTTCCTCAATCAGGCTGGTGTCTCTTCGATACCGAGGCTGCGCACGTTCAAGCGGATTGTACCAGGTAGCCAAGTCGCCGTCACCAAAGAGGCTCTCCGCGTCGGGCAAATAGACGGCTTCACAGGAGACCGCCAAGCGGATGAGAACTCGGTCGCACTTGCAGTAGGGTCATCCGCGGGTTGCTGGGATCATTTCGTAAGCAGAGTGCCGACGTGCGGGCATCAAGCACAAAGATTCCTTCAAACGCTGACGGTTGTCGAGGGGTTCGCTCCTGCCGTCCAGAAAGCCGTAGAGGAGCACAAAGGTGGAGATGGTGCTTGGAAACAGCGACTTCAGCAGGTCATGCGTGTGTTGGCGGATAGCCCCGCCATGGAAGACCCAGATACCGTATTTTGCCTGGGTGGTGGCGGACACTCGGTCATCACCCAACGCTACATCGACATTGAGATGGGCACCTCGCCATGGCTTCCGTCGTCCTACGGGCCGATGAGGAAATCGGAGTGCTTCCTTCGCATGGCTGGCAGGCGGTTCATCGGTTCCGGAACGACGGGTGAAGAATTGGGCGATGTCGTGCTCTCATATGTCGTTGCGGATACCATAGAAGACTTTGCACGGCTTCAGCGGCTGGGACTAGAATCCCTAGACGATGCCGAATCTGCCAACTCCAAATGTCTAGTACGTTTCCTCACCACGGTTGGAGCCCGTCTTTCGACAGAATGGGGTAGAGGAGCGATCTTGACATCAAGGGCGAAGTGGCGGCTGGTACGCGGAGCGATCCAAGAGGCGTACAAAGTCCTCAACCGGAGAGACGAGGAGATTGAGTTCCCTACTGGAATGAGGCTCGCTGTACGCGCGCTAGACGGCGTCGCCTTTCACCCTGGCGCATGGTACTATGCCCAGCCAGGGTCTCCGATAGAGAAGGCTTTCCTGGACTGCCTGCCGCTTCTTGATGTGGATCGAGTTTACGAAAGGTTCTTCGAGAGGCTGTCAGTGACCGGCCTCACTCCTGGCAAGACCTTGAAGGAACGGCTATCTCTGCAAAAGGCAGCTCCAGCAGAGGGGCTTCGCACAGAGGTGGTAGAAAGGTTGGCGCCGTGGCTCTTCGCCCTGGTTCTGGCCAGGTCAGAGGATGCGAAGGCGAGTGCGGTCGTCGTGCGAAGGGTGAAGGAGCGCCTCGACTTCATTGCCGCAGAGGCGATAAGAGCCACCTACGCCTTAGCCGACGATCCATCGGTCGAAAAGACGATTGACTTTCCAATGTTCTTCTTGAAGCGGGAACTGCTCCCCGGATCAGGCGCCATTAGAGAGGCCCACTTCACTCTTAATGTCGTGGGAGGCCACAACGTATCTCTACTCCACGGGCTGGATGCTGACGCGCTAGGGGCAGCCTTAGCACCAGTGTTCATGGAGGAGGTCTCTGAAGAGGTCGTGTCGTCATTCTCACGCATCGCCTCACGATGGCAGGCCGTAGAAGGGCGGCAACAGGACATGGAGGAATTCCTCCTGAGGCAAATGGGAGTCAGCCATGCATTACAGTACGAAGCACGAGTTCAGATACTGGAAGAACAACCGACCGAGCCGGCCACTCAGCCGCCCCCGGCGGTAGTTATCAACGACATGGCTGATGCCGTGGCTGGTGGCGCGACAAACCCTGCGGCTCAGCCACAGGAGGTTGCCGAAAGGCACCAGCAACTTCTACAGAATCAGGTCGAAACGCTGGTAGAGGAGTTTCTGTCGCCTCCCGTGGGGCCCCAGCAGACTAGGCACCCTCCGGAGCCACGGCCCACCGAGACACGCCGACCAGGGGGGCTGCTTGCTCCAACTCCTGAACAACAGGAAAGAGGACGTCGTGGCGAGGAGGAAATCAAGCGGCGACTCTTGTTGCCAGGGGGCTGGATGGGTTTCACGCTGACCAGAGACGTCAGGCAGGAAGAGCACTTCGATTTCCTGTGCCGCCACGGCGCGAGAGACGTCAAAATGGAGGTCAAGACGTTTGTGGTCGGCGGTCACCTCGTGTACTCAGCGCCAGAGCTGCGCGAGGCTGCAGCTTGGCGAGAAGACTACTATCTGGTTGGGCTGTACGACAACGCGGACCAGCCATCGAGTTGGAGATCGTGGATCAGGAGGGATCCGCTAGGGTGGCTCCTGAGTCGTGGGGTGTTCAGTATTGAACCGAGACTTGTAGTACCAGCTCCGACCTTCCAAGAGTAGGGCTGATCACACGGTCAATTACATTGCGCTTTTGTCCTGGTGCCGTAGGCCGGGCCGGCATTCAGCAGATCCCAGTTCTGCACCGTTAGTCATGTTGTGACCTGTATGCAGCTCAGGAAACGGACTCGGGGCCTAACGTCTCTTGGCAAGCTAGCACTACTCATCCGCCCTCACTGACAAGTGGAGCAAGACCCAGACTGTGCCGTAGGGGGCTACGCGAACCGCTGCGCCAGCCGCCAGCAGAAGCCTCCGGCTGCTCTCTGCGCCTACCAGTTGGGCAGCAGCGGCGAGCTGACCAAATAAAGGCCGAGGGTTAGGAACCTGTACACGTCCATGGCATCGGAGGCTCGGTAGTGGAGGGTTGCCCAGCCCTTTGCGCTCACGCCTGGCACCAGCCTGGCGATTGCCGCAGCATAGTATGGGTTGTGAAGGTCAAGCTCAACTTCGGCGGGACTCCGATAGGTGAAGGGCTGTACCTGCCTGGCCTTCTGAACGGCACGCTTAGCCGCAGCGCGGATGAGAGGTCCCGTCTTCTCGAGTGGGAGGCAGGCTGCGGCGTAACGGTGTATGGCGCGCTTCACCTCGGCCACTTCGATCTCGGGGATGACCGACCGCATCTCCCGGGCTACCACATCGTCCCCCGTCACCAGAACCGTAGGGATGCCCAGTTGGCCAGCCATGGCCGCCGTCACCTGGCCCTCGCCCACTGGC
>JAUYDU010000048.1 GCA_030691665.1 Chloroflexota bacterium | reverse complement strand
ATCGACGCCGCCTTCTCGGCGCCGGCGGCCCCCATCGACTACGTCGCCCTGGCCAGCGACGGCTCCCATATAGACGTCGACCGTCACAGCCCTGTCCCCTGCTATGTCCTGAACCTGGGCTGGGCCCGCATCCGCTACGGCAGCGATCCGCAGGCTAACCTGAACAGCGAGCCGGAGCTCGAGCACGCCCAGGACCGCCTCGTCCTGGGCAATCGCAGCGACGCCAGCCGCGAAGACCGCCTTTCCGGCAACCTCCTGGCAGCCCTGCGCAGCGTACGTGAGGTGGAACGGCTGGCTCAGCTCCTGAGCGCGGAAGACGCCGCCCTCCCCACCCTGGCCCTTCTGGACGGCACGCTGGTACTGTGGGGCCTGGCTCAGCATGAGCTCAGCGATGCGGTCAAGCGACTCCTTCTCGACGAGGGGATCATCGCCGCCCTGGACCGCATCAAGGCCCTGGCCGCTGAGAAGCCCATCACCCTGGCCAGCTATGTCAGCCACCCCAACCACGGGGAGGTCATCCACACGCTGCGTTTGGCCGTCTGCCCTCTTCCTGAGGGACAGTCTCCTCAGCCCGTGAGCTGCCCTCGCTGTCCCCGCCTGGACGACGGCAGCCGGCCCTGCGATAGCGTGGGCGTTGGTTCTGACCGACAGCTCTTCCAGACCCTTCTTGAGCCAGGCCAGCGCAGCAGCGTGTTCCGGCGCAAGCACAAGGAACGAGTCTCCATCGAAGAGAAGTACTATGGCGAGCACAAGGTGGCCTTCTTCTACCTGCGCCTGCCCGAGGGCCTGACCGACGAGGTAGCGCGAGTGGAGATGCCGCTCTGGATAGCCCAGGACGCCGCCAGGGTGAGTCTCCTGCACGCTCTCCTGCTCGACCAGTGCCGCCGCGGGCTGGGCTATCCTCTGGCGATCATGGAGGCCCACGAGCAGGCGGTGATCAGGGGCCCCGAACGAGAGGCCTTCCGCCGCCTGCTGGAGGCCGAGGTGGCAGCGGAAGGCGTCCCGGCGACAACCTCGGCCAAGGCCCTTAGCAAGCGAGGTCGCTGGCTATGAGCACAGAAGGATCGTGGCGGATCATCGGCCAGGTCGTGGCGGCGAACATCGCCTCCTTCAGCGCCGGGAGCGAGCTTCATCAGACGCCGCCCCTGGGCAGCCTGGTCGAGGTTGACGGGAGCCTTCCCATCTACGCCGTCGTCTGCGACGCCCGCACCGAGAGCATCGAGGGACGGCGGCCGCTGGCTCATCTGCCTGTGGAGGCAGACCTGGAATCGTTCCTCGCCGCCAACCCTCACCTCCGCCATCTCCTGCGCAGCACCTTCGACGCGGCAGTGGTGGGCCACGGCCCCGACCAGGTCGGGGGCATCCGCCACTACCTGCCGCCGGCGCCTGCTCCCATCTTCGCGCCGGTGCGCCTCTGCTCCCACGAGGAAGTGGCTCGCTTCACTCAAAGCCTGGACTTCCTCAAGCCGCTGCTCTCCGCGGCCACCAACAGCGACGAGGCAGCGGCGGCCTGCCTGCGCCTGGTTAGCGTCACCCATGCCGACCGCCGCGCCTTCCTGGTCAGGGCCGGCAAGGAGCTGGCCCGCCTGCTGGCCAGCGAGCCCGACCGCCTGGCAGCCATCCTCAGGAGGATTCGACCATGAACGACCACGACCGACCGACAGCCGCGGCCGCAGAGGCGAGCCGCCTGGGCCTGGTGGTGGAGGGCTCCCTGGCCGAGGGCCTGAGCGTGCGGCTGGATAGCGGCCGCTCGGTGGAGGAGATGGCCGTCGGCCGCTACGTCAGCATCCAGGGCAAGCGCTCCCGCTTCTTCGGCATCATCACCGACGTCCAGTTGCGCTCGGCCAATCGCGACCTCCCCTGGTCTCTCCCCGAGGCCGCCGACGACTTCGCCCGCGAGGTGATGGCCGGCACGACCACCTTCGGCAGCCTCCACGTCGTCCCCTACCTCAAGGTCGGCCCCACCGCCGATGCCCAACCGGAGCCGGCCAAGACGGTGCCCGCCCACTTCGCCGAGGTGCGGGATGCCTCTCAGGAGGACGTGGAGCGCATCTTCGGCCAGGAGGATGCCAGCCACTTCGTCATCGGCAGCCCCCTGGACATGGAGGTCAAGGTCTGTCTCAACTACCAGCGCTTCGTGGAGCGCAGCAACGGCGTCTTCGGCAAGAGCGGCACCGGCAAGACCTTCCTCACCCGCCTCGTCCTCGCCAGCCTGATCCAGAAGAGCAACGCCCAGCGGGAGCCTGAGAAGCGCGCGGTGAACCTGGTGTTCGACATGCACAATGAGTACGGCTGGAAGGGCACCCGCGAGGGCGGCTCGGGCGAGGTGAAGGCCCTCAAGCAGCTCTTCTCCGCCAGCGTGGCCGTCTTCACTCTGGATGTCGAGAGCTCCCGCCGGCGCGGCGTCAGCACCGACGCGGTGGTGGAGATCGGCTACGACGAGGTGGAGCCGGAGGACATCGAGGTCCTGCGCGAGACCCTCAACCTGACCGACCTGGCCGTCAGCGCCTGCTTCACCCTGGAGCGCCGGTTCGGCCACGGTAAGTGGCTAGCGGAGACGCTGAAGCGCGAACCAGGGGATGAGGAGCTGGTGTCCCTCAACATCGCCGAGTCTACCCTCAAGAACCTCTGGCGCGGCCTTCAGAAGCTGGCCCGCCTCGATTTCATGCGGCCCCACACCGAGCAGAACTCGGTGCAGGCCATCCTCAACTATCTCCAGGGAGGCAAGAACGTGGTGCTGGAGTTCGGCCGCCACGGCGATAACATCACTGCCTACGTCCTGGTCGCCAACCTCCTCACCCGCCGCATCCACGAGCGCTACCGCCAGCAGAAGGAGGCCGCCCTGGGGGACCGCGCCCAGGAGCCCATCCACCTGGTGATCACTATCGAGGAGGCTCACAAGTTCCTTAGCCCCCAGGTGGCCGGCCAGACGGTGTTCGGCCAGATCGCCCGCGAGATGCGCAAGTACAACGTTACCCTCCTGGTCATCGACCAGCGCCCCAGCGGCATCGACTCCGAGGTCATGTCCCAGATCGGCACCAAGATCACCTGTCTCCTGGACAACGACGCCGACGTGGATGCAGTGCTGGCAGGCGTCTCCGAGAAGCGGGAGCTGAAGTCGGTGCTGGCCCGGCTGGAGTCGCGGCAGCAGGCCCTCATCTTCGGCCACGCCGTCCCCATGCCGGTGGTGGTGCGCACCGAGGAGTACGGCTCGGAGGCGTCCTACACCCGC
>JAUYDU010000003.1 GCA_030691665.1 Chloroflexota bacterium | reverse complement strand
GGGGTTGCGCTCGTTGCGGGACTTAACCCAACACCTCACGGCACGAGCTGACGACAGCCATGCAGCATCTGTGCACCCGTCCCGAAGGAGGGACCGCTTTCGCGGCCTTTCGGGTGCATGTCAAGCCTTGGTAAGGTTCTGCGCGTTGCGTCGAATTAAACCACACGCTCCGCTGCTTGTGCGGGCCCCCGTCAATTCCTTTGAGTTTTAGCCTTGCGGCCGTAGTCCCCAGGCGGGACACTTAATGCGTTAGCTTCGGCACGGAGGGGGTCGATACCCCCCACACCTAGTGTCCACAGTTTAGGGCGTGGACTACCCGGGTATCTAATCCGGTTTGCTACCCACGCTTTCGCGCCTCAGCGTCAGGGTAGGCCCAGAAGGCCGCCTTCGCCACGGGTGTTCCTCCCGATATCTACGCATTTCACCGCTACACCGGGAATTCCACCTTCCCCTGCCCCCCTCTAGTCCGCTAGTATCCGGGGACGCCTCCCAGTTGAGCCGGGAGATTTCACCCCGGACTTAGTAGACCGCCTACACGCCCTTTACGCCCAATAAATCCGGACAACGCTTGCCACCTACGTATTACCGCGGCTGCTGGCACGTAGTTAGCCGTGGCTTATTCGCAGGGTACCGTCAGAGCTTCTTCCCCTGCAAAAGGGGTTTACGACCCGAGAGCCTTCATCCCCCACGCGGCGTTGCTGCGTCAGGCTTTCGCCCATTGCGCAAGATTCCTCGCTGCTGCCTCCCGTAGGAGTCGGGGCCGTGTCTCAGTCCCCGTCTGGCTGATCGTCCTCTCAGACCAGCTACCCGTCATAGGCTTGGTAGGCCGTTACCCTACCAACTACCTGATAGGCCGCAAGCCCCTCCTCCAGCGCTCGAAAGCTTTCCCCCCGCAGAGCTTCCCTGCGGGGGCGCATGCGGTATTAGCTCCCCTTTCGGGGGGTTATCCCCCACTGGAAGGACAGGTTGCTTACGTGTTACTCAGCCGTCCGCCGCTATCCCGACAGCCGAAGCCGTCGGAACCGCTCGACTTGCATGCGTAAGGCACGCCGCCAGCGTTCGTCCTGAGCCAGGATCAAACCCTCATCAGATATTTCAATCCTGCCGAAGCAGGACCGAAATCTAACGTAAAGGACCCACACTCTTCCTTCCGCTATTCAGTTGTTAAGGTGCCACCTTGGACGAGTAATAAACATACAACAACGACCCGTGCTTGTCAATAGCCAATAACCCGACAGGCGCGGGCTTATCGCTGTCTGTTAATGAACTCTCGGCCATAGTCAGCATATCACATTAGGCGATGTTGTCAAGCTTTTGGCCGCTGAAATCTGAGGCGGAGGACGGAACGGGTATGCTCGCCCACTTTGGCCCGCTCGTCGAGGCGGTGGCCGACGACCCAGGCGATGCCCCAGGGGGCGCAGACCAGGGGGACGGCGTCGCGCTGGTGGCGGGGCACCTTGGCGTCGACGAGGTGGTCCTGGAGCTTCTGCTCGCCGCCGGCGCCCAGGGGGCGAAAGCGGTCGCCGGGGCGGCGGCTACGCACGGTGAGATGGCTACCGACGGCTTCGTGGTCGAGAAAGGCCTCGTAGGGATCGGCGCCGACCCTTCGACGCACCTCAGGGCACGTCTGCGCCTGGTCCCTGGGCAGGGCCTCTGCCTCCACCAGCCAGCCAGCGACGAGCGACTGGCCGGGTATGTTGAGGGGGGTCTGCGCGATGGGTTGCGGCCGGGAAGGCTCCTCTTCCGCCAGGGTCAATCGCACCAGCTCGCCGTCGACGGCGAAGGCCAGGCCACCGGGGAGGGAAAGGCGATGCCCGCCCGATTTGGCCAGGGCCTCCACCATGGAGTGGAGGTGGACGGCCTCGACCTGGCGAGAATCCGCCAACAGGTGCTGGCAGGCCGACTGGAGGAGGCGGCTCTGGAGGGCAGGTGCCAGCGCGGCCAAACCCAGGCGCGGGAACTCCACGCTGCGTTGGCGGCGTCGGGCCAGAGCCTGCCAGAAGCCCTGGGCCGTCTCGGCCAGGTAGGCAGCATCGGCGGCGGCCGCGGACACCAGACGCAGGAGGGCCGCGTCGATGCGGGGGTTGTAGCGGCGAAGGAGGGGCAAGAGTTCATGGCGGACGCGGTTGCGCAGGGGCTCCAAAAGGAGGTTGGTGGCATCGAGGCAGGGGGAGATCCCCTCTTCCTGGCAGTATCGCTCCGTCTCCTGGCGGCTCAGCTCCAGCAGGGGACGAACCAGGGCGAGGTCAGGGTGGCCGGCGAAGGGCCAGGGGGAGCGAGGGCGCATGCCCGCTAGGCCGGCCAGGCCGCTGCCGCGGATGAGGTGCAGGAGGACGGTCTCCACCTGATCGCTGGCGGTGTGGCCGGTGACCACCGATGTGGTGCCCTGCTTTTCGGCCTGCTGAGCCAGGAAGCGATAGCGCAGGGCGCGGGCTGCCTCCTCCAGGGAGAGGCGCTCGGTGCGAGCGAGGGCCCGCGTGTCGCCCTGGCCGAAGAGGCAGGGAAGGTCGAGGCGGGAAGCGAGGTCGGAGACGAAGGCTCTCTCGGCCTGTCGCTCGGAGCGGCGGCGCAGGCCGTGGTCGAAGTGGGCCAGCCAGAGGTGGAGGTCCAGGGACTCGCGCAGGTGGGCCAGGATGAGCAGGAGAGCGGTGGAGTCGGGCCCGCCGGAGACCGCCACGAGCACTGGCTCGCCGGCGGAGAAGAGGCTGTGCCGCTGGATGTAGCGCAGCACCCGCCGCTCCAGCCGCTGGCCAAAGCGGCTGTGAGCATGGGGCCTTTGAAGGTCTTGGCCCGGTTTCGAGGTCATGGC
Organism: Chloroflexota bacterium; assembly: GCA_030691665.1. Lineage (GTDB taxonomy): Bacteria > Chloroflexota > Dehalococcoidia > SM23-28-2 > SM23-28-2 > JAUYDU01. Next base: position 2,128 of record JAUYDU010000003.1, on the reverse strand, counting down.
AGTGCTCGCCAAGAAAACCTAGGCCCCGTCCGGTCGGGGCCCAAGGGAGGTACTTCGTCTTGTCTAGCGGCTAGTCGCCGATGAGGGCCTCCCACCAGCGCTGTGGCGGCTGGCCGGACTGCGATCCTTCTCCCTCCTCGCCCTCGGCGGGCGGGGTGGGCGACGCCAGCGGCTGGACTATGATACCCATCTCACCGGAGCGCACCAGGCCCAACTGGCGGCGGGCCGCCCACTCGATGTACTCGTCGGAGTTGAGGTAGTCTCGCAGGGCCGATAGCTGGCGATAGCGCTCCTCCAGCTTTTGCACCTCGTCGCGCAGGGTGGCCTCGTCCTGCCGTAGCTGGAAGGTGGAGATGGCGTTACTGCCAGCCGTGAAGAGAAGGTAGACAACGACCACGGCAGTGGCTAGCAGTACCAATCGTCTGGGCGATAGCCAGGGGCTACGGCTCAGCGACCCGCCTCCTTACAGGGTCTCCCCGACCCGTCGGGGCCAAGTGTAGCACAACCTGTCGAATCTCACAATGTGCAGGATTCAGGGGTAGCCCTTGCGGGCAGGGGCAAGCCCTGCCCCCTACAGGCTTCTCCGCCGGTGGCGCCCTGCCTACCGATAGGCAGGGCTGGGGCCCTGCCCTACAGCGTGAACAAAGCAAACGGCGAGGGCGGAGGGCGCTAGCCACCGGCCTCTTGTTCCTGGGGCTGTTCCCCTTGCAGATGGCACGTGTCGTTGAGGCCGACGACGATAACCCGATCTCCGGGCATCTCCAGGACGCTTTTGGCGGCCACGTTATGGCGGAGGCGGCGGAAGTCAGCCAGCTCCAGGCCCAGGGCGCGGCAGAGGAGGGTGAGGATGACGAAGTTGTGGGTGACGGCCACTACCGTCTGCTGATTGTGGCGCTCGCGTATCCTCTCGATGGCCTGCCAGGCCCTCTCCTGGACGTCCAGGAGGCGCTCGCCGCCGGGCAGGCGCTGGTAGGCCACCTGGCCGCCGAGCCAGATCTGGAGGAAGTGGGGATAGCGCTGTCGCAGTTGCTGGAAGGTAAGGCCCTCCATCTCGCCGATGTCCATCTCGATGAGACCCTCCTCGACCTGCACCTGCAAGGCGTGGGGGCGGGCGATGGCCTCGGCGGTGGCCACAGCGCGCTTGAGGGGGCTGGAGTAGATGGCGGCGATGGCGGCGTGCTTGAGGGAGAGGGCCAGTTGCTGGGCCTGCCAGCGCCCGTGGTCGTTCAGCTCGACGTCGGCCTGACCGAGGGTGAGGCCGGCCTTGTTGGAATCGGTCTCGCCGTGGCGAACGAGGACCAGGCGCACTAGGGTCCCTTCCTCTCGGCCCGAGGCCGATCAGCCTCTGGCTGAAGCTCGTCGAGCTCTTCCTGGTATTCGGGGTGAACGACGAACTGGCCCCCGTCCAGCACCTGATAGTCCCAGGGGTTGATGATCAGGTCGTTGGTCTCCAGGATGAAGTAATCCGGCTTATGGCTGAAGGCGTGGACAAAGAGGGCGGCGGTGCGGACTGCCGTCGCCTCCAGCAGGACGGCCTGCTCGGCGGCCACCTGGAGGGTCTTGCCGGTTATGGATATGTCATCGACTACGAGGACGCGCCTGCCGCTGACCACGTCCGGCACACCGACGAGAATCCGGGGCTGCTCTCTGACCACCCGATCGTCGTAGCGCCGAGAGAGGCGGATGGGATAGAACTCCCGCCTGAGCATGGAGGCGACCACGGCCGCCGGCAGGACGCCGCCCTTGGCGATGCCGATGATCAGCTCCGGGTCGTAGGGGCCGACCTTGAGGGCGAGCTGGCGGCAGAGCTCGCCGAAGCGCTCCCAACTGACCTCGGTGACGCCGGTGTGGCGGTGATCCATGGGCTGCCCTCCTGCCATGTCTACTCGGGCTGGCCGTGGCGACGCCAGGCCTGCACGGCGGGGGAGGTCTCTTCGAGGACGAGCTTGCGGCGGTGGATGCACAGAGGTGGCTGGCTGAAGCCCAGGGCTGCCGTCACCTGCTCAGCCCGGCCGGAGGCCTGACTGTCGGTGCGGAGGCGCATCGCCAGGGTGCACAGGGCGTCGGCGAGGCCCTCCAGGCGAAGGTCGTGCACCAGAGGGCGGAGGTCGTAGTGGCGTACCTCCCG
>JAUYDU010000496.1 GCA_030691665.1 Chloroflexota bacterium | reverse complement strand
CTTGTCACGTCCGCCCAGGCGCTGGCTGCGACCGGCGGCAGCGATGATGGCACCGACCCCCACCCCCCCATGCCCCGGGGAAGAGGGAAGCAGGAAGGAGGAAGGCCCCGCCCCCCTTCTTCCTTCTTCCTGCTTCCTTCTTCCAGTCACTAGACGGCCTTGGGCTGGGCGAAGATCATCCGCCCGGCTACGGTCTGGAGGACGCGGGTGACGATGACCTCCATCTCCTCGTTCAGGTGGCGGCGGCCGCCATCGACGACCACCATGGTACCGTCATCGAGGAAGCCGACGCCCTGGCCCATCTCCTTCCCCTCCTGGATGATGCGCACTGCCATCTCCTCGCCGGGCAGGACCACCACCTTGACGGCGTTAGCCAGGTGGTTGACGTTGAGGACGCGCACGCCCTCCAGTTCCGCTACCCGGTTGAGGTTGAAGTCGTTGGTCATGATGGGGCAACCCATGCTCTTGGCCAGGCGGATGAGTTTGCCGTCGACGTCGGGGGCGTCCTCGAAGTCGGTGTCGGAAACGTGCATGGGCACGGGCGCATCCTTCTGAAGGCGACTGAGAATGTCCAGGCCGCGGCGGCCGCGGTTGCGTCTGAGGGCATCGGGGGAGTCGGCGATGTAGCGCAGCTCATCCAGCACGAAGCGGGGCACGACCAGGTTGCCCATGATGAAGCCCGTCTGGACAATATCGGCCACGCGGCCGTCGATGACGGCGCTCGTATCGAGGATGATCTGGCGGGGCACCCGGCTGCTCCCTCGGCCCGCCAGTGGGAGGTGGCGGCCGACAAAGTCGGCGAAGTCCTCCTCGCGGCTGACCATGGCCGCCACGCCCAGGGTTCCCAGGATGGCGCTGACCACGAAGGGGGCAAGGGCGCCGCCCACGCCGGGGAGAGACCAGAGGGCAGGTGTCAGGAGAGCCGATACGACCAGGCCAGCCACCAGGCCAAAGACGCCCAGCACCAGTTGCAGGGGCTCGATCTGGCTGGTCCAGTGCTGGAATCGACGCAGGGGCTCCAGGAAGAGAATGGGGCTGGCCAGGGCCCCGAAGATTGTAAACAGCACCGGTGGCGCCGACCAGAAGATCACCTCGGTGGCGCCGCTATCTCCTACGGCGAGGTATTGCCCCATACGAAGACCAATATAGCCGAAGAAGATGGCGCCAACGACGCGGGAAATGATGCTGACGTTGACGATCATTTGATAATACCTCCCCACCTCTGGCCCTGAATAACACAGGCCGAATAATCCTCGCGAAGTATAACATATGTTCGCAGGCGAGTCAAAGATTGGGACCGCCACTTTGAGCGTTCTGACGTGGGGGCGAGGCGATGATCTGGGGGGAGTCGGGGCGATCAACCCGCCCGGGCGGCGGCTTTGGTCTGGAGGTAGCGGTGGATGGCGGCGGCCGCCTGGCGGCCGTCCCCCATGGCCTGAATGACGGTGGCCGGGCCGCGGACGATGTCGCCGCCGGCGAAGACACCCTGGCGGCTGGTGGCGCCCGTCTCGGCGTCGATGAGAACGCGCCCTCGGCGGTCGGTCTCGATGCCGACGGCCTGGGCCAGGGCGAGGGTGTTGGCGCTGAAGCCGATGGCCGTGATCACGGTGTCTACTTCCATGATGAACTCGGAGCCCTCGACGGGCACGGGGCTGCGACGCCCCGACTCGTCGGGCTCGCCCAGCTCCATCCGGAGGCACTCCATGGCCCGCACCCAGCCCTGGTCGTCGCCCAGGAAGCGCACCGGCAGGGTGAGCCAGTGGAACTGGACGCCCTCCTCCAGGGCGTGATGGTAGGCCTCGAGGTGGGCGGTCATCTCGTTGATGGTGCGGCGGTAGACGACGTGGGCCTCCTCGGCGCCCAGGCGCAGGGCTGTCTGCACGGCGTCCATGGCGGCATCGCCGGAACCGATGACGGCCACCCGCCGCCCGATGCGAGGCGGCTCTTCCCCAGGCTGAGCGAGGTTGGTGCGGGCGATGGCCTCCTTGAGGGCAGTGTCCCCCTTGAGGTTAAGCCAGGCCAGGAGCTCGTTGGCGGTGTAGATGCCTTTCAGGTCCTCGCCGGGAGCGCCCAGGGCGTTGGGCACGCCGGCACCCACGCCGATGAACACCGCCTCGTAGCCCAGGTCGTTCGCCAGTTGGTCGATGGTCACCGTCTTGCCCACCACCGTACCGGTCTTGACCTCCACCCCGGCCTCCTGGAGATCGTCCACGATCTCCCTCACCACGTCTTTGGGCAGGCGGAAGTCGGGGATGCCGTAGGCGAGGATGCCGCCGATGGCGTTGAGGCCCTCGAAGATGGTGACCTGGTAGCCGAGGGTGGCCAGGTCGTAGGCGCAGACGAGGCCGGCCGGGCCAGAGCCGACGACGGCGGCCTTGTGGGAGAGGCGGGTCGAGGGTGGCTCGCCCGCCTGGATAGCGTGCTCGCGGGCCCAGTCGGCGACGAAGCGCTCCAGGCGGCCGATGGACACCGGCTCCTGCTTGCCGCTGATGACGCAGGCGCCCTCGCACTGGCGCTCCTGGGGGCAGACGCGACCGCAGATGGCGGGCAGGCGGCTGACCTCCAGGATGCGACGATAGGCGGCGGCCAGGTCGCCTTCCACGATGAAGCCGATGAAGTCGCGGATGGGCACGCCCACGGGGCAGCCCCGCTGGCAGGCGGGGTCCTGACAGCGCAGGCAGCGCAGGGCCTCCGCCTCGGCCTGGGCGAGGGTGTAGCCCCGGTCCACCTCCTGGAAGTTGCGCCGTCGCTCGTCAGGGTCCAGGACGGTCCAGGGCGTCTTGCGGGTAGTTATGATCGGCATTGGCCTACCTCTCCGTCAGCAGGTGTCTCTTGCCCATGATCTGCGTCGTCGCTATCCCAGCCTTGGCTTCTACAGGCGGGGGTCCTCGTCCATGGCCTTGATGCGGCGCCAGCGCCTCTCGATCTCCGCCTCCGCCGCCTCCAACTGGGGTGCGAACTGCGGGTCCAGCAGGTGCCTGGTCTTGCCCATCAAGCCCAGCCAGTCGCGGGCGCTCACGCGGTGGCCCACCTCGTCGGGGTCATAGCTGAGCTTGGTGATGCCCTTCTCCACCTCGTAGAGGGGGAAGAAGCAGCAATCGACGGCCGCCTGCACTATCTCCACGCCCAGGCGATCGTCGGCGCGCCAGTTGAGGGGGCAGGCGATGAGCA